>CAYMEP010000016.1:0-11393 GCA_964389695.1 uncultured Rhodobiaceae bacterium
CAAGCCGCTAACATCACCGCAAGCAATGGTGATATGAACATTCCATCACCATATGACATCTTCTTACGCTCTCTTTTTTTTTTTTCTAACGCCGTTGATGATAGAAGAGCTTTTTTATTTAGATGAAGATTAGCAAACATTTTATATTTCCTTAATAAAATTAACATAATTGACAAGCAACGAAAGATTCGCAAAACACGTGCATTTCAGCCAAAAAAATACCGATAGGCAGAAAACACGAAATTAAACTAACATCAAAAGATTTAAAACGCAACACTATAAATAGTGCTCAAAACACTCAAAACAAGGCAACAAACTTTAAGTAGATTCTTTTAAAATTTTAACTATAATTCATGTAGCTATGTTGATAAATTTAAAAACACCGCTACAGCATAATGGTACTCACGGAGAGATTAAATGGAAATATTATCATACCTAAAAAGAATATGTATTGTATTGGTGGTTTTGTGTGTTGTTTGCCCAACGCCTCTATTATCAAAGAATGCCACCCCCCAACAGACCGGTAAGTTCAAGCATTGGCGCACTTTTACTATTGGCACAGACACAACGAAAAGCTGTTATATTATATCTGAGCCAATTCAAACACAGCCCTCTGGTATTAACCGTGGTGACACGTTTCTTTCGGTGACACATCGCCCAAGCCAAAACATCTATAATGAAATCAGCCTTCGCATCGGGTATCCTTTTTCGCAGAAAGGCCACCCTTTTGCCCTAATCAATAAAGAAAGATTCTCATTCTTTACAGGAGCCAATGTAAACGCCAGTAAGTCTTCTCAATTTTGGGCATGGTTAGAAAATATAAAGAAACAGGATGATATGGTAAACAGCATGAAACGTGGAAACACTCTCATTTTCAAAGGAAAGTCTTCACGTGGCACCGCTACCACAGACTATTACTCTCTATCTGGCTTTACAGCGGCAATGAAACACATAGATGCGGCATGTCCGAAATAAAACCACTACCCTCCCTTTGTGGTTATGATAAAATTGAGTTACATTCTGCATTAAAGTTTCTTGGTGTTGCAGAAAAACAACTAAATATGCGTATTAATCAGCTTTGGCAGTGGCTATATGTTTACGGTTCGCGAGATTTTTCTGAAATGACGTCTCTTTCAAAAGATCTTCGGCAAGCGCTTTTATCCCATTACACCCTTGAACGACCTGTTATATCACAAAAACAAGTATCACAGGATGGAACGAGAAAGTATCTTTTCAAGCTGCATGATAATTACGAGATCGAGACTGTTTATATTCCAGAAGCTGGTCGTGGCACGATTTGCATTTCGAGTCAGGTTGGTTGTACGTTAAGTTGTCGATTTTGTCATACGGGCACTCAACGTCTTGTACGCAATTTAGAGCCACATGAAATCACTTCGCAGCTTGTTGCTGTTCGTGATGATTTAGAAGACTGGGTTAATCAAGACAATCAACGTAATCATGAAACAAGACGTGTAACAAATATTGTCATGATGGGGATGGGCGAGCCTTTATATAATACGGATAATGTTATACGTGCCTTGAAAACGATGACAGACGGGGATGGCTTATCTCTTTCTCGCAGAAGAGTTACGCTTTCGACTTCTGGGGTTGTTCCTGACATTCACCGTATTGGTAAGGATACTGGTGTTATGTTGGCGATTTCATTGCATGCTGTTAATGATGAATTACGTAACGAACTTGTTCCCCTGAATAAAAAGTATCCGATTGCTGAGTTATTGGAAACTTGTCGTACTTATCCAGGAATATCTAATGCAAGACGTATTACATTTGAATATGTGATGTTGAAGGATATGAATGATAGTGATGAAGATGCTTATAGTCTTGTAAAGCTTTTGAAGAATATTCCCGCGAAAATTAACTTGATTCCGTTTAATCCTTGGACGGGCTCTCCTTATGAGTGTTCTTCGTGGGAGAGGATAGAGTCTTTTGCTGCGATTATTAACCGTGCAGGTTATGCAAGTCCGATACGAACCCCAAGGGGACGTGACATTATGGCAGCATGCGGTCAGTTAAAGAGCGAAAGTGTGAAGGAGAGTGCGTCTCGAATAAAACAAGCTTCTGAACAATAATAGTTGAAGATTTAAAAGAAAGAAGAAACTATGAAAAATTTACTGAAAATTTATTTTTGTATATGTGCCTGCATCACATTAACCGCTTGTGCGAATGGTAATGTCCGTTGTTCTAACAATCAGGATTGTGCACACACCGGCACTCCAAGCGCCTGTAGAACTGATGCTACTGCTAATGGTGGTGTATGTGAACCTAGATGTAATTCTGAGGCAGATTGTACAGATGGTGCATCATGCATAGGTGGTGATTTCGTTCCTAATGGTCTAAAAGTATGTGACGGTGGTGACGTATAGTATTAGGATTTACAAGGGGATGAACCCTTTTGAATATTAATATTTACTTAAGGGGGAGCCGACAAAAGTGCCCCCTTAAAAAACCCAAGTAATTCATAAAACATTTGCCTCTGACACTTACCCTCTCTATATTGAAGTCATGACCAAAAATAAATCTGAAATTAAAAAAGTTGTCCTCGCTTATTCAGGCGGACTCGATACTTCCATTATCCTAAAATGGTTGCAAACAGAATATAACTGCCAAGTCGTCACATTCACTGCCGATCTCGGACAAGGTGAAGAAATCGAACCCGCAAGGGCAAAAGCTCAAATGCTTGGCATTAAAGAAATTTTCATAGAAGACCTACAAGAAGAATTTGTACGAGATTATGTTTTTCCAATGTTCCGCGCCAATGCCCTATATGAAGGCATATACCTACTAGGTACAGCCATCGCTAGGCCTCTTATCTCTAAACGTCAAATTGAAATTGCTCACCAAACAGGCGCCGATGCTGTCTGTCATGGGGCAACAGGAAAAGGCAATGACCAAATCCGTTTCGAACTTGGTTATTACGCACTCAATCCCGACATTCACGTTATATCCCCTTGGCGTGAATGGGATCTAACCTCACGAACCACACTCATAGACTTTGCTGAAAAACACCAAATCCCTATCCCAAAAGATAAACGTGGCGAAGCACCCTTCTCTGTCGATGCAAATCTATTACATACATCATCAGAAGGAAAAGCCTTAGAAGACCCAGCACTTCCCTGTCCCGAATTCGTATATCAAAGAACCGTAGCACCAGAAGACGCTCCCGATAAAGCGACGCTTATCGAAATCGGTTTTGAAAAAGGAGACGCCGTCTCCATTAATGGAGAAACTCTATCACCAGCAAAACTCCTCACCAAATTAAACGAATTAGGTGGCAAAAATGGTATCGGGAGACTCGACCTTGTTGAAAATCGTTTCATTGGCATGAAATCTCGTGGTATTTATGAAACACCAGGAGGAAAAATTTTACTCTCTGCCCATAGAGGAATCGAAAGCATCACCCTAGATAGCGGTGCGATGCATCTTAAAGATGAACTCATGCCACGATATGCAGAATTGATTTATAATGGGTTTTGGTTTTCACCCGAAAGAGAAATGTTGCAAGCCCTTATTGATAAGAGCCAAACCCATGTTACAGGCTCTGTAACACTCAAACTTTATAAAGGACGTGCAGAGGTCATCGAACGTCGATCCCCAGTCTCCCTGTACTCAGAAAAACATGTAACTTTTGAAGAAGACGACGTCTATAATCAAAAAGATGCAGAAGGGTTTATTAAGTTAAATGCATTACGCCTTAAACAAATCGGAAAACGTAATGCCAATGCTTCTTGACATCTTAATGTATAAAATTGTATCGATATAATATATTTTATTATACTAGGAGTATTTTTATGAAACGTTTTAATTTTATCACTTTATGTTTTCTACTCATTGTACCATTAATGCTGAATGGCTGTCCCGCTCCAAGCCCTGATGACAGTAGTGAAGATTCTACAACGCCTTCTGTTTTATTAGAAAATTCAGGCGGCTGCACCCAAGATAATGATTGCCCTCCTGGAAAACTTTGTTACACAGGTGGTACAGGTGGTACATGTGATTTACCTGATTGCAACGTTAACAATGACAACTTCGACTGTGATACAGATGAAGGTTGTATACGAAGTCAGCAAAGACCAAATTTAGCTAGCTGTGAAATATTATAAACCGCTATTTTTATACTAGGAGTATTTTTATGAAACGTTTTAACTTTATCACTTTGTGTTTTCTACTCATTGCACCATTAATGCTCAATGGCTGTCCTTCTAAACACGCTAATAACAATGCATCTTCTATGCCCACGATGCCTACGTCTCCTTCTCATTTTCCAGGAGACCCAAGCAGTTGCGCCCAAGACAATGATTGTCCTCCTGGGATGCTTTGTTTTTCAGGTGCAATTTGTGGACCTTCGACTTGTAACCCCAATGATAGAAAAAGTAATCCTTGTGGAGAAGATGATGGCAGTCTATTCTGTAGTGCAAGTGAACAAAGACCAAATTTGGGGCAATGTATAGAATTCTAGAGTGTAAGGTTTCTAGCTTGTAAACTTATACTATATAGAGACACATAATCCTCTACGTTGTGTTGTCGCTTTTAGAGTATTACGTAATAGGCAAGCAATTGTCATAGGGCCTACTCCTCCTGGAACAGGGGTTATGTATGAAGCGATGTTGAGTGCAGCATTAAAATCTACATCCCCAACTAATCGTGTTCTATTGTCTTCAGGAGCATCAATACGGTTAATCCCAACATCAATAACAACTGCCTCTGCTTTCAACCATTCACCTTTGACAAAATGAGCTCGCCCTACTGCCGCAAAGACTATATCTGCCTCTTTGCATAAATCGGGCAAATTATTTGTACGTGAATGTGCAATTGTTACAGTAGCATTTTCGTTTAATAATAATTGTATCAGAGGTTTACCGACAAGATTAGAGCGTCCAATAATCAGAGCCGTTTTTCCTGTTAAATCCTCCATGACCTGTTTGGCTAATAAAATACAGCCAAATGGCGTACAAGGGGTGAGAGCCTCTAAACCACTTGCAAGCCGTCCAACGTTGAGAGGGTTTAATCCATCGACATCTTTGTCGGGAGAAATCATCGACATAATTCTTTCTTGAGATATATGGGCTGGCACTGGAAATTGTACTAAAATTCCATCTATTTCCTCATCATGATTTAAGGTATCTATCTTCTTACATAATTCTTCTTCTGAGATTGTCGCAGGAAGCTTATATTCGAGACTTTTCATTCCTGCCTTTTTTGTCGCAATTGCTTTATTTTTAACATAAACTTGCGATGCCGGATCTTCACCAACCAATATAACCGCCAGAGTAGGAGTAATATTGTGTTTTTCTTGTAATTCTTTTACAGATTCTGCAATACCGTCACGCAAATTTTCTGCAATTTTCTTACCATCTATAATTTGTGCTTGTCTCATACAAGCAATTCCCACATGAGATTTTGTAAAAAACTTAAACCAAAAATAAGAATAAGAGGTGATAAGTCTATTCCACCTAACGGTGGGATAAATCGGCGAACAAATCGGTAGGCAGGTTCTGTCATTTTATAAATAGAGCCAATCACTAAATAAACAAATCGATTTCGTGTATCTAATACCTGAAAACTCACCAACCATGACAAGACAGCACTTATAATCAATAACCAAATATAAAGATCAATTAACTGACTAATTAAGTTCAATAATGAAATCATTATTTTTCTCCATTTTCTATAGTGTAAGCGAGAGAGAGCTCTGTTTCAATAGTGAAATCCTTAAAGGCATAAAATTATACCCCATATCAGTGCCATATTCACCAATGCTACAAATACTGCAGCACTTGCTACATCTTTGGCTTTTTTAGACAATATATGAATTTCCAAACCAATTTTATCAACAACAGCCTCAATAGCAGTATTCAATAGTTCTACTATCAAAACAAACAAAACACTGCTGATCATCAAAATAAGTGAGAGTTTATCAGGGGCAAGAAAAAATGCTGTAGGAATCAAGATAATGGCTAATAGTATTTCTTGACGAAAAGCAGCTTCCTCTTTCCACGCAAAATAAATGCCATGTATTGAATGAACAAGTGCTTTGTATAAACGTTTCATATAAATATCTCTCAATAAAATTACAAAGACTTCAGTGTTTCTAAAGTCAGTTTTTTCACAGAATACACTCCTTCTGACTTTTGCAAGAACTCCTGTGTATTATATATATCATCAGCAACAAATATTATTATACCATGTTTCAGTATTGTTTCTGAGAGTTTCACTTTTGTAGACATAATTTTAATGCGTCTTGCGTAGGAGATTCACAAATTAGAATTGGTGAAAACTGTTTTTGTTTTGCCAGCGAAGCAATGGCTGGTGATAAACATACCGCCCCTAAAGAAGAGATAACATCTTCTAAACCTGCTCGGATACATAAATCAAAAAATATAGAGAGGCTACGTTTAGAATAAAATAATATAGCATCAAATTTTTGTAACCTTAATGCCTCTTTCACCTCATAAGAAAACGAATTCACCGCCTCGGCTTGATACAAAACCAAACGACTCATTTCAATGTTTTCTTTTCTCAGTAATGCGACTAAGTCACCCTCTCGGTCTCTGCCACAAATATGAACAATACCTCCAGAGCATGGCGTATCAATAATTGTTTTTGCTAACCCTTCCACACCATATTTACCCTCTCCGTTTGCTGTGAATATTTCAGAGAACCCTACTTCATAACATAGCTGTTTCGTAGACGTACCAATCGCATATGCTCGTTTGTTTTTTCCGTCACCGCCACAAGATAAAAATGCACGGACACCATTAGCACTAGTAAAGGCAAATGCTTCTTCTTCAGGTAATGGCAGAGCATTATATTTAATATTAAGAACCGGAAAAGTTTCTGCCTCATGTCCCCAAGAGTGCAAACTATTTACCAAACTTTGTGCATCTTCTGACGGACGAGTCACGAGTAACCTCATGATTGTAAGCTCTGCACTAACGCAGGGTGAGAGGCTTTGATTTGTTCTGCTGCTTCTTTACCAATATCAGGCGTTTTACCTGATAATTCTACTTGGGCAGATACTTGCCCATCTTCAGATAAGACTCGCCCTGTAAAGAGAATCTTCTCGCCTTGCTTGTTAGCAGACCCTGCAATCGGTGTATGACATGACCCGTCTAATGCGGATAAGAATTCACGTTCTGTCGCAACACAAATAGATGTTTCCTCACAATTTATTGATAAAAGCCAGTCTTGTAATTGAGTATCATCTTTCCGTGTCTCAATCGCTAATGCTCCTTGTCCGATAGCAGGCAACATAATTTCAGAAGGTAAAGTTTGTGTCACCCGTTTCTCTAAACCAAGACGTTTCAATCCTGCGACGGCAAGAACTATCGCATCTAATTCTTTTTGTTGCTCTAATTTTCTTAACCTTGTGCCAACATTTCCTCTCAGAGGAACAATTTTTAAATCAGGTCGATAAGCTAACAATTGTGCCTTCCTCCGTAAAGATGAGGTGCCAACCACTGCCCCTTGCCGTAACTCATCAATATGAGCATAATTCAAAGAAACAAAAGCATCTTGTACATTTTCACGCTTTGGAATCGTTGAAATTACTAATCCCTCTGGCATATCGATTGGTAAATCTTTTAAAGAATGTACAGCCATATCAATACTTTGATTATGTAGTCCAACTTCTAGTTCTTGTGTAAATAATCCTTTTCCCCCAATATCACCCAAAGCACGATCTAATATCTGATCTCCTTTAACATCAAATTCAACAATCTCAATCCGTGACTGTGACCAATTATGAGCATCACATAATTCTTTCATAACATGACGTGTCTGTATTAAGGCTAACGGTGAACGTCTTGTACCGATACGCAAAATTCGTGACATTGGCAAACTTTCTTAACTTAGCTAAGGTAAACTATAGAGACTGTATAACAAAATATAAAAAAAAGGAAAAAATATGTCCTTAAGGGTTTTAGGAATAGAAACCAGCTGTGATGAAACGGCCGCCTCAATTGTACAATACGACCCTAAAAGTGGAGAGCGAAAGATATTATCTAATATCATTCTGAGTCAAATTGCCGAACATAAACCTTTCGGTGGTGTCGTGCCAGAATTAGCCGCACGTAGCCACATAACAAGTTTAGATGCTATCATACAAGAAGCCCTCGAAATCGCTAATATTCGTTTAGACCAGCTAGATGGTATTGCCGCAACTGCAGGTCCTGGACTCATTGGTGGCGTGATGGTGGGCATGGTCACAGGAAAAAGCCTTTCCTTTGCCACGGGGTTACCCTTTCTCGGCATAAATCATTTAGAAGGGCACGCCTTAACCATTCGCTTGAGTGAACATCTCCCTTTTCCTTATTTATTATTATTAGTCTCGGGAGGACATTGCCAAATTCTCTCTATTGAAGACCTAGGCCATTATATTTGTTATGGTCAAACCCTCGATGATGCAGTCGGAGAGGCCTTTGATAAAACCTCTAAATTAATGGGACTTGGTTATCCAGGCGGCCCAATCATAGAACAATATGCCCAAATAGGAGACCCAAATTCAATCCCATTACCCCGCCCCTTACATAAAGATGGAAGCTGTAATTTTTCTTTCTCTGGATTGAAAACAGCCTTACGCACAAAAGCAAAAAAACTTGAACCATTAAGTCAAACAGATATAGTAAACCTGTCTGCAAGTTTCCAACTTGCCATTACAGACTGTTTACAAGAACGTTGCCTAAATGCACTATCCCGTTATAAAGAAGCTCATTATGACTCACCATTACGTTTTGTCATAGCAGGTGGCGTCGCCTCTAATCAATATATTAGGAAAAACTTGAAAGATACCGTTACCCCAGAGGGGTTTAGTTTTCATGTTGCCCCTGTAAAGCTTTGTACAGATAACGCTGCCATGATTGCATGGGCAGGCATAGAACGTTTACAAAAAGGACAAAATGATTCACTCGCTCTTGCCCCTCGTGCGAGATGGGCGTTAGAAACCATGATTTCACTCTAATCCTATTTTGTAAAAAATATATTTTATGATACAAGCTCCATATGAAAAAGAAAATTAACAATATTGGAATTATCGGAGCAGGGTCATGGGGGACAGCGCTAGCACAACTTTGTGCACGTCAATCGCAGACTGTAAAAATATGGGCACGTGAAATAGACATCGTTAATAACATAAATGAGACTCATAAGAACCCTTCTTATTTATCCAGTATAGATTTAGAACCTCATATAACGGCAACTAATAATCTAAAGGATATGGCAAATTGTGATGCTTTATTGTTAGTAACCCCCGCACAACACATGCATAATATATTATCACAACTGTCAAAATTCTTTCATTCAGAAGTTCCGGTGGTGCTTTGCTCTAAAGGTTTTGATCAACAGCATTTAAAATTTATGTCACAAGTTGCAGAGGAATTTATACCTTCAAACCAAATTGCAGTTTTATCAGGTCCAAGTTTTGCACTAGAGGTCGCAAATAATCTTCCAACAGCCGTTACATTAGCCTGTCATAATGTCCCACTCAGACAAGCCCTAATTGATCGTATTGGACATAAGAATTTTAGAATATATACGACAGATGACATATTAGGTGCAGAAATTGGGGGCACAATTAAAAATATATTAGCCGTTGTATGTGGTATCGTTGTTGGAAAAAAGTTGGGCGAGAATGCAAAGGCTGCAATTATAACACGAGGATTCTCTGAGATGCAACGTCTTGGGAAAGCTCTGAACATCAATCCCATTACCTTAACTGGGTTATCAGGATTAGGTGACTTAATTTTAACCTGTTCTAGCAAATTATCACGTAATTTCTCATTTGGTATCGCTTTAGGAGAAGGGCATTCAGTTGAACAGATAATAACCCAACAAAAGAATATCAGTGAAGGTGTCTTTAGTGCAAAAGCAATCAAAGAATTAGCACAGACCTTAAACGTTGAAATGCCGATTTGTTGTACACTGTCTGATATTATAGAAAATAAAATCAATACGGATGACGCAATTCACCAACTTTTAGCGAGACCTTTTACACAAGAAGTTTGAAATATTAAGCTATCTTAGATACATCATGGAATAGAAGTATGACAAAATTTTGTTTAATATGCTGGGACAAACCTGGGTCCACACAGAAAAGAAGTGCCATAAGGAACGACCATCTAGACTATATCAACACAACCAAAGTAGTCTGTATTGCAGGACCTTTAACTAGCGAAGATAAACAAACTATGATTGGTAGTATGATTATTTTAGAAGTTGCTAATCGAGAAGAGGCACAGAATTGGGCAAAAAATGACCCTTACCAAAAATCAGGACTTTTTGACCGTGTAGAAATTCATCCATGGATTCATGCTGTCGGAACTTTACCTTTACAAGAATAGAAGATACTTAAATGAACAAAAAGGATAATATGTCTAAACAAAAACTTTTTCCTGTTCCCGAGGCTTTCAAAAAGCATAGCTTAATTGATAATGAAACCTATCTGAAACAATATAAAAAAAGCATCGAATCTCCAGACATATTTTGGGATGAGGCAGGCAAAAGACTTGACTGGATTGCGCCTTATACAAAAGTAAAAAACACACATTATGCAAAAGATGATGTGTCTATAAAATGGTATGAAGATGGAACATTAAACGCATCAGTAAATTGTATAGACCGCCACCTAAAGACAAATTCTGAAAAAACAGCCATTATCTGGGAGGGTGATAATCCTAGCGAAAGTAAAAACATTACCTATGGACAATTACATAAATATGTTTGTCAATTTGCCAATATTCTTAAAAATCAGAATGTAAAGAAAGGCGATCGTGTAACCATATATATGCCCATGATTCCTGAAGTTGCTTATGCCGTTTTAGCATGTGCAAGACTTGGAGCCATTCATTCTGTTGTGTTTGGAGGATTCTCACCAGAGGCACTTTCAAATCGTATTTTAGATTGTAAGAGTCAATGCATCATTACGGCTGATGAAGGGTTTCGAGGCGGCAAGAAAATTCCACTAAAAACAAATGTAGATATCGCCTTAGAAACTTGTCCTGATGTCAATAGTGTCATTGTTGTGGAACGCAGTAAAACAAAAATCAGCATGAAGAAGGGGCGTGATATTTGGTATCATGAAGCGCTAATGACTGTTTCTTCAGATTGCCCCGCAGAAGAAATGAATGCCGAAGATCCTTTATTTATTCTTTATACATCTGGATCTACTGGCAAACCAAAAGGTGTTTTGCATAGCACAGGAGGTTATTTAGTTTATGCCTCTCTGACTCATCACTATATATTTGATTATCATGATGATGATATTTATTGGTGTGCTGCCGATATTGGATGGATTACAGGACATTCCTATAGTCTCTATGCTCCTTTAGCCAATGGGGCAACAACTTTAATGTTTGAAGGTGTTCCAAATTATCCTGATG
>CAYMEP010000017.1:0-11373 GCA_964389695.1 uncultured Rhodobiaceae bacterium
GTATTATTTTCACCTGCTTGTGCCTCTTTTGATCAATTTCCTAATTTTGAAATTCGTGGGCAGAGCTTTTGTCATTTGGTTCATGCTTGTATAGATGGAGTATCTCATGAAGCGTTATAAGTATTTTATCGAGGATTGGTGGTTGACGATTGATCGTTGGTTGTTATTTGCCGTGTTAGGTTTGATGGTGCTTGGTTATATTATGTCTTTTGCTGCTAGTGCTGTGGTTGCTAATAAGTTAGAAATCCCTACTTATTATTTTATTTATAAACATATGCTTTTTTCTGTTTTAGGTATTTTTGTGATGTTATTCTTTTCATGTTTGAGAGTTGATAAATTAAGGGTTCTGGTATTAGTAATGATGTTTTTGTCATTGTTGGCTTTATTATCAACTTTACTGATTGGTGTTGAGATAAAAGGTGCTAGTCGTTGGTTGAGTGTTGCTGGTATTTCGATACAGCCTTCTGAATTTTATAAGCCTTGTTTTGTTGTGGTTGTTGCATGCTGTTTGGCAATAAAAAATACACGTGTTGATGTGCCAGGTCATATTTGGGCATTTGCACTTTGGTTTTTCACTTGTCTAATTTTGCTTCTGCAACCAGATATTGGTCAAATGGTTTTATTATCTTGTGTTTGTACGGTATTATTCTTTTTAGCAGGCGTTTCTTATAGGTTGCTATCTATTTTGTCATTGATTGGTCTTAGCATTGCTGTATTTGTTTATCATCAGTTTTCTCATGTTTACTTGAGAGTGAACTATTTTCTTGATTCTTCTCAAACATCGTATCAAACGAGTAAGGCATTATCAGCTATTCATAATGGTGGAATTTTTGGTACTGGTTTAGGTAATGGTCAGGTGAAACATATTTTACCTGATGCGCATACAGATTATGTTTTCGCTGTTGCAGTGGAAGAAGGTGGAATGCTTATTGGGTGTGTTATTATTTTTATATTTATAGCAATTGTATTGCGTGTTTTTTGGAGGCTGCGCAAGGTAAAAGAGCATTGGGTGCAATTAGCTTCTGCAGGTCTTGTGACTTTATTTGGATTGCAAGCTGCTATAAATTTGTCGGTCAATTTGAATTTGATACCAGCTAAAGGTATGACTTTACCCTTTGTCTCTTATGGAGGTTCAAGTATTATTGCATTAGCGTTAACGATGGGCTTGTTATTATCGTTGACACGTTACCATAATAAAAACAGAAGTATTTTGCTTCAGCCTTCCCCTAGTGCGTCTGTGTTAAGAGAGGAAGTTTTATGAATAAAATAAGAAAGAGGCCAATCTTTTTAGTTGGTGGTGGTACTGGGGGACATTTGTTTCCGTTATTGTCTGTTGCAGATAAATTACTGTCTCGAGGGTATAATGTAAGAATTCTAACAGATCGTAGAGGGGTAAGGTATTTACCTGATAAATTGAACATTCCTTGTCATGTATTATTATCAGCGAGTCCATTTACTGGTAGTGTTTTTCAGCGTCTTTTATCCTTATTTTATTTGTTATGCGGTTTTTTCCAAGCATTGTTCTTATTTTTATTTTATCGTCCTGATGCTATTGTTGGTTTTGGGGGTTATCCTTGTAGTATCCCTTTCTTAGTAGGCAAGTTATTTCGTAAACCAATTGCAGGTCATGAACAGAATATTATTTTAGGGAGAGTTAATCGTTTTCTAGTTTTTTTAGGTGGTTATTTGGCTCTTTCACATGAGAATACTCAAAAATGTCCATCAACGGCAAAAATAACAATAACAGGTAATCCTATGAGACCTGATATATTCAACTATATGGATAGACCTTATAAAATGTCTTTAGAAAATGATCAATTTAATTTGTTGATTGTTGGTGGTAGTCAGGGAGCGAGTATATTTAGTGAAATTGTTCCTTTGGCAATTGCTAATCTTCCAGAATATTTGCGTCAGAGGTTATATATTTCTCAACAATGTAGGAAAGGTGACTTAGAAAAGGCTCTGCAGGTTTATAGTCAATTAAATATTGCCGTAGAGTTGAGAGAGTTTTTTGATGATATTCCAGAACGTATGTCACAATCACATTTGGTTATTGCTCGTGCGGGAGCAACGAGTGTGAATGAAATTACAATGATTGGTCGTCCTGCTATTTTTGTACCGTTGGCGAATTATAGTGTTGGAGATCAAGTGTTAAATGCTAGAAGATTGGCTAGTGTTCAAGCGGCTTGGAGTGTTCCAGAAGAATGTTTTACTGTTTCAGAGCTTGTAAAATTGTTAGAATTTTCAATGACTAGACCTAAAGAGCTATTAAAAGTTGCCAATAAAGCGAGAAGTTTACGTTTAGCTGATGGGACAGTGCAAGTTGCTAATTTTATTGAAGGTTTGCTAGCTGATAGAAAGGAAAAATAATATATGTCTATATTGTTACCATTTTCACCAGACGAAATTAAAAGAGTGCATATTATTGGTATTGGTGGAATCGGTATGTCAAGTATTGCACATATTATGTGTGGTTATGGCTTTACAGTTCAAGGTTCGGATGTGAATCAAAATGCGAATACGAAACGTTTAGAAGATATGGGTATAAAAATTTTTCAAGGTCATGATATGTCTCATATAGATGATGTTGATTTAGTGATTATTTCTTCTGCGGTTTCTGCTGATAATTCTGAAGTGAAGTCTGCGAATATACGATCGATTCCTGTAATTAGCCGTGCTGCTATTTTAGCAGAATTGATGCGTTGTAAGTATGGTATTAGTGTCTCTGGGACTCATGGGAAAACGACAACGAGTTCTATGATTGCCTTTTTGTTGTCTCAAGGAAAAGTCGATCCGACTGTAATTACAGGTGGTATTGTTAATGCTTATGGTAGTAATGCTCGTATTGGTGCTAGTGACTGGATTGTTGTTGAAGCTGATGAAAGTGATGGTACATTTTTATCCTTACCATTTACTTTTTGCGTTGTAACAAATATTGATGAAGAACATTTAAATTATTATGGTGATTTTAACACTTTAAAAGCCTCATTCCGTAATTATGTTGCAAACACTCCTTTTTATGGTGCTGCAATACTTTGTATTGATGATGCCGAGAGTTCTCTTTTGCAAGAGTATTGCGTGGAGGGAGAAGTGATTACTTATGGTTTAGATGAGATGGCTTGTGTGCGTGCGATTAATATTAATATTGATAAGGGGGTCACCTATTTTGATGTTCAGATTTGTAGGCATCCTAAGGCTGCAGATCAAATTATTGAGGGGTTTTCTCTAAATATACCGGGATTACATAATGTACGTAATAGTCTTGCAGCTATTAGTGTTGGTTTATATTTTTCACTGTCATCAGAAATACTTGTTAATGCTTTAAGTGACTTTTCTGGGGTTCAGCGTCGTTTTACGCATGTTGCTGATTATCAAGGTGCTCTGATTTATGATGATTATGCCCATCACCCTGTAGCGATTCAAGCCAGTTTACAAACGGCTCGTTCTTTAGCATCTGGTCATGTGATTGCTGTTATTGAGTTACATCGTTATAGTCGAGTACGTGATTTGTTTTCTGATCTTGTGTCTTGTGTTCGTGATGCTGATAAGGTGTTTGTGATGCCTGTGTACTCTGCGGGAGAGGTTCCTATCTCTGGCTTTGAGGCAATAGATTTTGTGAAGGCGCTTTTAAAGACTAAGTTTGATGAGAGTGACGTAGTGCTTGTTACAGATGCGATAGGGTTAACAAAACAGATTCGTTCTATTGTAACATCTGGTGATGTTGTGATGTTTCTTGGTGCGGGTCGTGTGAGTTCATGGGCATATCAGCTTGCCAATAATTTGTTAAATAGGGTGCATTAATAATGACTCCAATACGTTTCCCAGAATTTTATAATGCTTTGCCCAAGGTGCGAGGAAAATATGATTCTTTTAGAAGTTTGTCGAATTTGACTTGGTTTCGTGTTGGAGGTGAGGCAGATATACTCTTCACTCCTGCGGATACATCAGATTTACAGTGTTTCTTAAGTAAGACCCCTGAAGACATTCCTGTGCAAATTTTAGGGGCAGGGTCAAATTGTTTAGTACGTGATGGGGGAGTGCGTGGTGTTGTTATTAAGCTTGGCAAAGGGTTTCATAAAATAGAAGAATGCTCAGAAAACCGTATATCTTTTGGTGCGGGTGTATTAGATGTTGCTGCTTCACGCTTTGTTGCTCAATTGTCTCTGTCAGGTTTAGAATTTTACCGTGGGATTCCAGGAACAATAGGTGGTGCATTACGTATGAATGCAGGATCCTATGGTGCTGAAACTGCGGATGTTTTTAGTAAAGCTATTGCTCTTGATAGGCAAGGGAAACGGCATGAATTATGTTTGTCAGATATGGGTTTTTCGTATCGTCATAGCAAAGCTGATTCTGGAATGTTTTTTGTTTCTGCGGAATATAAATTAATTCCAGGTAAGAAAGAAATGATATTTTCGCATATGGAAGATATAAATACTCAGCGTATGAACACACAACCGATTCGTTCACGCACTGGTGGTAGTACATTTAAGAACCCAGAAAATTATAAGGCATGGAGGTTGATTGATGAAGCGGGGTGTCGAGGTTTATCAATTGGTGATGCGCAAATTTCAGAAAAACATTGTAACTTTTTAATTAATCATGGTTCTGCCAGTGCGAATGATTTGGAAATGTTAGGTGAAACTGTTAGACAGAGAGTCTATGAACATCATAAAATAAATTTATCTTGGGAAATAAAACGTATTGGAGAGGTGGTGTGTTGAAACAAGAAAAACATGTTGCCGTTGTTATGGGAGGGTACTCTTCTGAATATGAGATTAGTCTTTTATCTGGTGCGGCTTGTGCAAAAGCTCTACTTGAAGCGGGTTTTGAAGTTACGAAATTGAAAGTGTCAGATAATTTGGTAAGTGATCTACAGGCTATCAATCCAGATGTGATTTTTAATGCCTTGCATGGTCAAGGTGGAGAGGATGGAATTATACAAGGTTTATTCGAGGTTCTTAAGATTCCTTATACGCATTCTAATGTTTTAGCATCTGCTTTAGCGATGGATAAGGTTAAAGCTAAGAAGATATTTGCTAGTTATGGTTTAACGGTTGCGGAAGATAGGTTGATTGAAGCAAAACCTTTAACAGATCACCCTATGTTACCGCCTTATGTTGTGAAGCCAGTTACGGGTGGATCGAGTGTAGAGGTTATGATCGTTGAGCGGGGAGACCCACCTGTGGGTGTATCTTATACACTGCCTGTGATGGTTGAGACTTATATTCCTGGACGTGAATTCACTTGTTGTGTGATTGATAATCAGCCCAGTGCTGTGATGGAAGTTTTGCCAAAAGAAGGTTTTTATGATTACAAAGCAAAATATGATATGGGTGGTTCTGACCATATTTTGCCTGCGGATATTCCACAAGGTTTATGTGATGAAATACGTAGACAAACATTGGTTGCTCATGAATGCTTAGGTTGTTCTGGGGTTACGCGTACAGATTTTAAGTTTGATGGATCTATTAATGGGTATGGTTTGGTGATTTTAGAATTAAATACACAACCGGGAATGACAGAGTTTTCTCTTGTTCCAGAAATGGCAGCTTATCAAGGTTTTTCTTATCAAGATTTCGTTCGTTGGATGGTGGAGGATGCTCTATGTCGTTATTGAAGCAATATAGGCAATCTATTGTTAATTCTTTCTATCGTTTTATATCTCTTTTTCAACGTAAGGTATTGATGAGTGTTTTATTTGTTTTTTTGCTTTGTGTAACGGTGTTATGTGGTTTGGGTTTTAATGGTACGTATGGAAGATGGGTACATTCAGCTGTAATTTATATAGAATCTAGTATTTCTTCTTGGGGGTTTGGTTTGCAAGAAGTGACTATTAAAGGTCGGAAGTTTACTACACGTCAAAGTTTATTAGAGGTGATGGATATAAGCATTGAACAATCTATTTTTAGTATTGATCTTAATCAAGTTGTTCAAAATATAAAAACATTACCTTGGGTGGAATCGGTAACATTGCGTCGTATTTTTCCCAACCGTTTGCATATAACATTGGTGGAGCGAAAGATTTTGGCACGGTTTCAAAGTGGAACAAAGAATTTTATAATTGATATGTCAGGGAATATTATTATTCCATATTATGCTTCTATTCATCCTGAACTTGTCATAATTGAAGGAAAGTATGGTAATTTACATGCGCGTAAATTTTTAGACCAATTGAAGAAATATACATTTATATTTGATAATATTATTTATGCAAAATGGGTTGCCAACCGTCGTTGGATGATTGAATTATCTAATGGTACGATTCTTCATTTTCCAGAAAATGAGGTGGATTCATCCTTGTCACGTTTACAATCTATAAAATTAGAATCTCTAATTCCTTCTTTGAGAGGACAAGAAATAGATTTGAGGTTACCTGACCGCATTTTTGTACGTACACCAAAAAATGATTCCGATGAGATTATTATAAAGAGAGGGACAAATACGTGAATTCTCCTGAGAAACAATTACAGTTTCAGCAAGTGGGAGGAGCTCTTTCTAAGGATTTATTATGTAGTTTAGATATTGGTGCACGACAAATTAGTTGTTTTGTTGCCGAGCGTACTGATGGTGGTTTAGGTGTTCATCACCAAATAAGGATTGTTGGAACGGCTTACCAGCTTTCTCGTGGTATTAAGCATGGTATGGTTACAGATATGTCTCTGGCAGAGAGTAGTATTCGTAATGTTATTTCTTTGGTCGAAAAACAAATTGGTAAAAAAGTGAAAGAGGTGACAATTGGTATTACTCATCCTCATATGGAAAGTTATACTCGTAAGGTTTGTGTTGACTTATATGGTTATGAAGTAACGCACCGGCATATGGAGGCGGCTTTATCTGATATACGTAAAGAATATAGGAATGAGTATTGGGAATTATTACATGTGATTCCAGTTAGCTATACAGTTGATGATAGTGAAAGTGTTCTAAACCCACGTGGTTTATTTGGAAAACATTTGTATGTTACGGTTCATGTTGTGAGGGTGCCTGTTAATTCTGTGCGTAATTTCTTAGCTTGTGTAGAGAATTGTCATCTAGAAATAAACCAATTAGTTGCAATTCCGTATGTGAGTGCATTAAGTGTTTTATCGAAAGATGAAATGGATCTTGGTGCTATGGTGATTGATATGGGTTGTAGAACGACTGGTTTTAGTATTTTTTATGAGTCTATGCCAGTTTATATTGGCGTGATTCCTATGGGTGGACAGCATATTACTTTAGATATTGCTTATGGTTTGAATATATCTGTAGTGGAGGCAGAACGAATTAAAATTTTATATGGTTCATCTTTGATTGGGAAAAAGGATGGGGAAGAGAATTTCCAAATAGAATCTATGGATGA
The DNA here is from genome assembly GCA_964389695.1 of uncultured Rhodobiaceae bacterium. GTDB lineage: Bacteria > Pseudomonadota > Alphaproteobacteria > RS24 > RS24 > CAYMEP01. The sequence goes on from CAYMEP010000017.1 coordinate 7,343, forward strand.
AACAGGTCGTTCTTATTATAAGAAAGTTTCTTATACCAAATTGGCACAGATTATTCGTCCTCGTCTTGAAGAAATATTTGAGTTATTACAAGAGAAAATTGAAATATCTCATTGGCGGAATATTAGATGTCGCCGTATTGTTTTGACAGGGGGGAGTGCACAATTTTCAGGTATAAGAGAAGTTGCGCATCAAATTTTAGAGAAAGAGATACGTATTGGTGTTCCATTGCATTTTCAAGGTTTGCCGGCAGAAAAAATAACCCCAGCATTTTCTGCATGTGCGGGTATTTTAGCTTATAAGTTTCAAAATTATCATGAAGGTATATTATATAATAATGAAGGTGATTCGTTATGGAAAAAGGTAAAGAATTGGTGTGCGGAATATTTTTAACAATGAGATATTATTTTTAATAAAATGCGTGATTTAAGTATATAGTATAAAAAACAAAGGAGAAAACAATGACTGTTCAACTAACTGTTCCTGAGAAGAAAGAATTAAGACCTCGTATTAGTGTGATTGGTGTCGGTGGTGCTGGTGGTAATGCTGTAAATAATATGATTAAAGCTGGTTTGAGTGGAGTTGAATTTTTTGTTGTAAATACAGATGCTCAAGCTTTGGCGGGAAGTTCATGTGAGAATCGTATCCAAATTGGAACAAAATTAACAGAAGGTTTAGGTGCTGGTTCTGACCCTGAGGTTGGTCGTGAAGCTGCTGAAGAATCTCTTTCGGAAATTATTGATTATATAGATGGGTCTCATATGGCTTTCATAACAGCTGGTATGGGAGGTGGTACAGGTACGGGGGCGGCACCTGTTATTGCTCGTGCTTGTAAAGAGAAAGGTATTTTGACAGTTGGTGTTGTCACAAAACCATTTAATTTTGAAGGTGTTCCTCGTATGAAGTCTGCTGAAAAAGGGATTTCAACATTATCAGAAGAAGTGGATACATTAATTATTATTCCAAATCAGAACCTTTTCCGTGTTGCAACAGAAAAAACAGGTTTTGTTGAAGCTTTTGCTATTGCTGATGAGGTTTTACATTCTGGGGTTGCAAGTGTCACAGACTTGGTAACAAAACCTGGGCTTGTCAATTTGGATTTTGCTGATGTGAAAATGGTTATGAGTGAAATGGGAAAAGCAATGATGGGTACAGGTGAAGCAGAAGGAGAAGGTCGTGCGATTGCGGCTGCAGAAATTGCTATTGCTAATCCTTTATTAGAAGATGATTCTATGCGTGGTGCGAGTGGTGTTCTGATTAATATAACAGGTGGTCAAGACATGACACTTTATGAGGTTGATGAGGCAACAAACAGAGTTCGTGCAGAACTACCAGAAGAGGCAAGAATTATTGTTGGAGCCATTTTTGATGAAAGTTTGACTGGTCAGATGAGGATTTCTGTTGTTGCTACTGGTATTGATACGGCAGAAGTTGTTCCTTTTGCTTCTAAGGCGACTATGGAACAAAATCGTTATGCAGCGGTGGAAGAAGATGAACCAATGAGAGTAGAAGAAGAGGCATTATCTCCGTTGTCTGAGGTTCCACCTGCACCTGATATATTACCAAAACATGAAGAACAATTATCTGATTCTGAAAATGCTTCTGTGCCGTCTTTTTTGAAAAGTGAACCTGCGGTTGTGAAGAAATATCCATTACCTAAGAGATCAATGAGATTTTTGGATAAACTATTCTCTCGTAAGTCAGAAAAAGCTTCTGTTGTGGAAGAAAAAGAATCGGACATGTTGGAGTCATCAGATGAAGTGTCTTCTCCATCATTGAATGCAGCCCCATCAACGCCATCTGTTTCTCCTAGTGAAGATGAACAGGGTGAAAAAATGGTTGTCTCAGATTCATCTGTAGACATGCTTGTTGATACACGTTCAGAAGATAGTCTTGTCTCTATGTTAGATAATGTTGAGACTGTATCTGGTTATCAAGATTCCATGATAACGGAGAGAGCTAATACAGATTATAATGAAGAAGAATTAGATATTCCTGCATTTCTAAGACGTTAATTTATAATTGAGGGGGAAGCGGTGATTGATTATAATCAAACGACCATTAAGGGAAAGTTTCATGTAGAAGGCATAGGGCTACATAGCGGTACGGTTGCTCGGTTAGTTGTTCGTCCCGCTCAGGTTAATACCGGTATTGTCTTTATACGCACGGATATAGATAATATTCATGAGGCAAAAATTCTGGCTAAATATGATAATGTAGCTGATACGACCTTATGTTCTTCTTTGGTAAATGAATATGGGCATAAGGTTTCTACAGTAGAACATTTGCTTGCTGCATTTGTTGGCATGGGTATAGATAACGCTGAGGTTGATATTGATGGTGATGAAGTACCTATTATGGATGGGAGTGCATTACCTTTTGTTGAGTTCATTAATGATGTGGGTGTGTGTGCTTTAGAGGCCTCTCGTAAAATGTTAAAAATAATAAAACCAATACGTATTGTAGATGGTGATAAGTTTTGTGAGTTATTGCCAGATACAAAGCGTGTTTTTGAAGCTGAAATTGAATTTGAGAACTCCATTATTGGACGGGAATCGACTTGTTTTACTCTTGAAGAAGACTGTTTTTCTTCTGATATTGCATTGGCGAGGACATTTTGTTTCTTGAAAGATGTTGAATATATGCAACAAGCTGGTTTAGCTCGTGGTGGTTCATTAGATAATGCTATTGTTGTTTCAGATGATAAGATTCTTAACTTGGAAGGGTTGCGTTGTCAGGGTGAGTTTGTGCGGCATAAATTATTGGATGCTATAGGTGATTTATCTCTTTCTTCGTTTCAGATTATTGGACGTTATAGAGGGTTTAAATCTGGGCATGAGATGCATCATCGTTTGTTATGTGAATTATTTATGAATGAGGGTTCTTTTGAAATTATTGATGCAAAAGAGTATTATTCTGTACGGTAGTAAGGAATTATCTGTATTTTTTGTATATATTTGTTATAAATATGTCTTCAGTGATGGGATATATAGATGGTGAATAGATTCAAGTTGGTGTTAATTTTTCAATATTGTTTTTTATTATGTGTATTGCTTGTTTTAGTTTCTTGCGGTTCTCATGATGATTTTGATACTGTTTACGAAGAACGTGCTGTTGAAGAGATCTATTACGCAGGGTTTAATTTTTTAAATAAAGGTAAATTTAGGAATGCTGCTGCTGAGTTTGATGAAGTTGAACGTCAGCATCCTTATTCTATTTGGGCGCGTCGTTCTTTATTGATGTCTGCTTATGCCTATTATAAGAATCATAACTATGAGAGTGCTATTTTAACAGCAAGACGTTTTTTAGCTTTACACCCTGGAAATAAGTCTGCTGCGTATGCTTATTATCTTATTGGGCAGAGCTATTATGAGCAGATATCTGATATTGAACGTGATCAAAAAAGTACAGAACAGGCATTATCGGTATTTTATGAATTGAAGAATAGATATCCAGAATCTGAATATACACGTGATGCACAATTGAAAATTGATTTCACGTTAGAACATTTGGCAGCGAAAGAGCTCTCTATTGGGCTTTATTATATGAAAAAGAGTTCTTATGTTTCTGCGATTAATCGTTTTCGTAATATTGTGTTACGTTATCAAAGAACCTCTTACATTGAAGAAGCTTTACATCGTTTGGTAGAATGTTACATGACTCTTGGACTTGTAGAAGAAGCACGTTCTACGGCTGCGACATTGGGTTATAATTATCCTGATAGTGTTTGGTATAAGGATAGTTACGCCTTATTCCAGGAATAGGATTCAAATTATGCTGGTTTCTTTATCTATTAGAGACATTGTTTTAATTGACCATTTGAATTTATCATGTAAACAAGGTTTGTCTGTGTTAACAGGTGAAACGGGTGCAGGAAAATCAATTTTATTGGATGCTTTAGCTCTGGCTATTGGTGCAAGAGGTGATGCAAACCTTGTACGTAAAAATGCAGTTCAAGGTTCAGTGATTGCGGTTTTTGAAATACCTGATGATCATAAAGTTCTGAGTGTTTTATTGGAACATGGTATAGCGT
>CAYMEP010000018.1:0-11305 GCA_964389695.1 uncultured Rhodobiaceae bacterium
AATTCTCGCTATTACTTGGATAATAATGCGACTTCACCACTGAAAGAAGAAGTCTTTAAAAAAATATATCCATTGTTTCTTTTGAAAGGGAATGCGTCTTCTGTGCATCAAGAAGGGCGAGAAATACGTAAAATATTGGATTCAGCAAGGCAGAGTCTAGCTGAATTTATTGGCACAGATAGTGCGGGTGTTGTTTTTACAAGTGGAGGAACGGAGGCTTGTAATATGGCAATGGGCGTTAAAAAAGCGCCTGCAGGTGAGATTAAACGGATTATTGTTTCTGGTATTGAGCATTCTTCTGTTTTACGTGCAGCTGAACGACAAGGGGTACCCGTCACGATATTGCGTGTGACTTCTGATGGTTTGGTAGACTTAGAACATTTAGATGAGCTTTTAAGTGAGGCAACACCTGCTTTGGTTGGGATAATGGCCGCAAATAATGAAACTGGTGCTGTGCAACCTATTGTAGAAGTAGGACAAAAAATACGTAATCATGGAAGTGTGTTTTTTTGTGATGCTGTGCAAGCCATTGGTAAAATGCCTATAAGTTTATCAGAGATGAATATTGATATATGTGCTTTATCTGCTCATAAAATAGGAGGACTATCTGGTGTCGGTGCACTGGTTTGTGCACCTCATATCGTAATTGAACCTTTATTATGTGGTGGTGGGCAAGAGTTTAATCGACGTGCTGGTACAGAAAATGTGATTGGGATTGGGAGTTTAGGGTTTGCTGTAGAAAGTGCTAAAAAAAATATAGCGCATATAAAACAACAGCAAAAATGGCGTGATGATATGGAAAAGGTATTACAAGCAGAAGTGGAAGATGTTCATATTTTTTCTAAAAATGTACTTCGTTTGGGCAATACATCTTATTTTTCAATCAAAGGAGTACATGCGGAAACATTAATGATGGCATTAGATATTGCAGGGTTTGCAGTTAGTGCTGGTTCTGCATGTTCTAGTGGAAAAATAAAAAAGAGCCATGTTCTACAAGCAATGAATGTTCCAGATAGTTTGAATTCTGCCGCAATTCGTGTTAGTTTTGGGGCGGAAAACTTAGCAAAAGATGGTATAAAATTGGCTCAGGAGTGGATAAGGTTTGTAAAACAGAAAAGAAGTAGTATATAAAGGCTGTAATGAAACATTCTGAAAATAAAATGAAAAGTAATATTGATGATAATACTGTTGATATGGTGCAGGCCGTTGCAGGTGATAAGTATAAATATGGGTTTTCGACAGAAATTGAGAGTGATAAATCACCTAAAGGCTTAACTGAAGATATTATTCGTTTTATTTCAAAAAAGAAAGAAGAACCAGAATGGTTATTAAAGTGGAGACTAGAGGCTTTTGAACGTTGGAAAACAATGAAAGAGCCAGAATGGGCTCATGTCAATTATGATCCGGTTGATTTTCAAGACTTGTATTATTACTCAGCGCCAAAATCTATGGAAAACCGTCCTGAGACCATTGATGATGTTGATCCAAAATTATTAGAAACCTATAAAAAATTAGGGATCCCCTTGCAAGAGCAAGAAATTCTTGCGGGTGTGAAAACAAAAATAGCTGTTGATGTTATTTTTGATAGTGTTTCCGTAGCAACAACTTTTCGTGAAGAGTTAGCCACGGCTGGAGTGATTTTTTGTTCTTTTTCTGAAGCTGTTAAAAACCATCCTGACTTAGTTAAAAAATACCTTGGTTCTGTGGTGCCTCAATCTGATAATTTTTATGCGACTCTAAATTCAGCAGTTTTTTCTGATGGGTCTTTTGTTTATATTCCGCCTAATACACGTTGCCCTATGGAATTATCTACTTATTTCCGGATTAATGAAATGGAGACGGGACAATTTGAACGGACTTTAATCATCGCTGATAAGGGAAGTTATGTAAGTTATTTAGAAGGATGTACAGCGCCTATGCGTGATGAAAATCAACTACATGCAGCGGTTGTGGAGCTTGTGGCATTAGAGGATGCAGAAATTAAGTATTCAACGGTTCAGAACTGGTATCCAGGTGATGAGAATGGACTGGGGGGAGTATATAATTTTGTAACGAAAAGAGGCGATTGTCGTGAAGATAGAGCAAAAATTTCATGGACACAGGTTGAAACAGGGTCAGCTGTGACATGGAAATACCCTTCTTGTATTTTGCGTGGTGATTATAGTGTTGGTGAATTCTATTCGATTGCTATCTCTAATCACCATCAACAAGTTGATAGTGGAACAAAGATGATTCATTTAGGAAAAAATACTTCTAGCCGTATTATTTCGAAAGGGATTAGTGCGGGGCAGTCTTCTAATGCTTATAGAGGATTAGTATCGGTCAGTCATAAAGCTGATAAAGCTCGTAACTTTACCCAATGTGATAGCCTACTCATTGGAGATGAATCTGCTGCTCATACGGTTCCTTATATTGAAGCAAAAAATTCAACTGTACAATTAGAGCACGAAGCGACTACATCAAAAATTAGTGAAGATCAACTTTTTTATTGTCGTCAGCGTGGGATTGACGCAGAAGAAGCTATTGGATTAATTGTTAATGGTTTTTGTCGTGAAGTTTTGCAAAATCTACCAATGGAATTTGCTGTAGAAGCGCAAAAACTTGTTGGTATTTCTTTAGAGGGAAGTGTTGGGTGAGTATATTATTGGATATTAAAAATTTACATGTAAATGTGAATGGAAAAGAAATTCTAAAAGGGTTAACGCTTTCTGTGAAGGCTGGAGAAGTCCATGCGATAATGGGACCAAATGGAGCTGGAAAATCGACTCTATCTTATATTTTGGCTGGACGTGAAGGTTATGACATAACGCAAGGGTCAGTAAAGTTTGCAGGACAGGAAATTTTAAACCTTTTGCCAGAAGAACGAGCTCGTTTAGGATTGTTTTTAGCTTTTCAATATCCAGTGGAGATCCCTGGGGTGAATAATATGAACTTTCTAAAAACATCTGTGAACGCATTGGCAAAGTCTCGAGGACAAGCAGAAATGAAGGCAGGTGAGTTTTTACGCTTTATCCGTGAAAAGGCAGAGATCCTCGGTATGTCTGATGAAATGTTAAAACGACCTGTAAATACGGGTTTTTCAGGTGGCGAAAAAAAACGTAATGAAATTTTACAAATGGTAGCACTTGAGCCTCTTTGTGCTGTTTTAGATGAAACAGATTCAGGTTTGGATATTGATGCTTTGAAAGTGGTTGCTAATGGAGTGAATACTTTACGCAATACGGAACGTTCGATGGTTGTGATTACACATTATCAGAGACTATTAGATTATATTCAGCCTGATATTGTTCATATTATTGCTGATGGAAAAATTGTTGAAACGGGTGATGCAAATTTAGCCAAGCAATTAGAAAAGTCTGGTTATGGAGACTATGTGTAATGGTAGAAGACTCTTTTGTGCATATTCAGGAAAAGGCACGTCAATCTTTTATAGAAATTGGATGGCCGAATAAGCGTAAAGAGGGTTGGGACTATACTAACTTAGCATATCTTTTTAAAAATAAGACTGTGACAAATAGTCCTATTAGCGCGATGAGAATAGAGGCAGAGAAAGAGAAAGTTTTTGAAGCATTAGAACCGATTAAATTGTATTTTCATAATGGAAACTGTCAAAACTTAAGTGTTTTATCTGATATTGATGAAATTAAAGTGCATACAATAGATAAAAGAGATTTTCTTGACGAGGGGGATGACCCTCTGCTTATAGCAAATTTGGCTTATAGAAAAACTAATTTAATATTGGAAGTGAATAACAATTTGTCACGCCCACTTCAATTTGTGTGGTCGTGTGATACAAAAGAGGAAGAAATCGCTTTTGGGTATGTTGTTTTAGATATAAAGCCATTTGTAAAAATGACTCTTATTGAACAGCATTGTGGCGAGGGTACATTACAGCTTTTGAATGAAATTAATATTAGTGATAAGGCACAGTTGACATATATTAAATTACATCAAGCAAGTAATAATCAAAATGCTGTTGTGTTGACACGTATAAACTTAGCCAAGGAATCACAGCTTAAATCTGTAATAGTATGTTGTCATGACAGTCTGCAGAATGATACTCAAAATTTTTTATCACGACATGAATTACGTGTTGTCTTTGCTGGAATAGAAGCACGAGCAAAATTATCTGCAGTATTATTAGGAGATAAGAAGGCTCATTTGGATTTGAGGATAGTGTTAGAACATCAAAAGCCTTGTACATATAGTGATACAATTATACATAGTGCATTAGCGGGACACGCGACAGGAGTTTTCCAAGGAAAAGTTATTGTTCATCCCGATGCACAAAAGGTGGAGGCTAATCAAAATATAAAAAGCATTTTATTGTCTCCGCATGCACAAATGAATACCAAACCTGAGCTAGAAATTTATGCTGATGATGTTTTATGTGCTCATGGTTCTGCGATTGGTGATATAGATGAAGATATATTGTTTTATCTTCGTAGTCGTGGAATACCTGAAAGCCAAGCACTTCATATTATCTTAAAAGGGTTCTTAAAACAAAGCTTTGAAGGTATGGAAGAGACTTTGGTAACGGCTTTGGAACAATGTTTAGATTGGCATTTAGGAGAGACTAAGGGTGAATGTTGTGTTTGATAAAGTAAGACAAGATTTCCCAATTTTAACAAGAGAGGTTTATAATAAGCCTTTAGTGTATTTTGATAATGCAGCTTCTGCTCAAAAGCCTTCTTGTGTAATTGAAGAGATGCAAAATATGATGCAAGAGTCTTATGCGAATGTGCATCGAGGGTTACATTATCTTTCCAATGAAGTAACCAATGCTTTTGAAGAAGCACGTCATACTGTGAAAGAATTTATTAACGCTCAAAATATAAATGACATTATTTTTACGTCAGGTGCAACCGATTCTATCAATTTAATTGCACATAGTTTTGTTGCGCCTAGACTTAAACCAGGGGATGAAATTATCTTATCTGTTATGGAGCATCATTCTAATATTGTACCATGGCATTTTTTAAGAGAACGCTATGGAGCTGTTTTAAAGTGGATTCCTTGTTTAGAAAATGGACAGTTAGACCTACAAGCTTATAGGGATATGTTAAACCCGAAAACAAAATTTGTTGCCATTACACAGATGTCTAATGTGTTAGGTGTTAAAACACCTTTGGATAAAGTAATTGATTTAGCTCATCAGCAAGGCGTACAGGTTTTGGTTGATGGATGTCAGGGTATTGTACATGGAAAAGCAGACATGCAGGCACTTGATTGCGATTTTTATGTGTTTTCATCACATAAATTATATGGTCCGACGGGGCTTGGGGTTGCTTATGCAAAAACTGAATATTTAGAACAAATGCGTCCTTTTAGAGGCGGTGGAGAGATGATTCAAGAGGTAACACAAGAGCTGGTGACATATGCTGATCCTCCTCACCGTTTTGAAGCAGGCACGCCAGCGATTATCGAATCTGTAGGGTTGATGGCAGCGATACGTTATATTCAAAATTTGGGTCATGAAAATATTATAAAACAAGAAGCTGGTTTATTAGCTTATGCAACAGAAAGAATGCAATCTATTGAAGGTTTGACAATTTATGGAAACCCAGAATCTTTAGATGATAAGGGAAGTATTATTTCTTTTGGAATTGATAAAGTTCATCCTCATGATTTGGCAGTATTAATCGATCGTGAGGGAGTTGCTATACGTGCCGGGCATCACTGTGCCCAGCCCCTTATGAGTTTTTTAAATGTACCGTCTCTCGCAAGATGTTCTTTGTCATTCTATAATCATCGAGATGAAATTGATATATTTATAGATGCTTTGCATAAGTCATTAGGGATTTTAAGATAATGGAAGAGAAAACACCTATTGTTGAAAGGGATTCAGAAATAGAATCTTCAATTTCTGAAGGAGTTACTCCAAACTATGATGAACTTACGCCAGAATTACAAAATTTAACCAATGATATTGTTGGGGCTTTGAAAAGTGTTTATGATCCTGAAATCCCTGTCGATATTTATGAATTAGGATTGATTTATCGTGTTGAAATTACAAATGATAAGGAAGTCTTGATTGATATGACGTTAACGGCTCCGGGATGTCCTGTGGCAGAGCAAATGCCTGTATGGGTACAAGATGCAGTGAGTTCTGTTGCGGGTATTGGTGATGTTAAAGTGAATATGGTTTTTGAACCACCTTGGGAGCCAAGCCGTATGTCTGATGAAGCAAGAGTCGAATTGAATATGTTTTAGAGGTATGAAATGAGTTTACCAACTGCGATTACATTAACACAATCTGCCGCTGATCGAGTGATATCGATTATGAATAAAGAAGAGGCGTATGTTGGGCTACGTCTAGGTTTAAAGAATGCGGGATGTGCAGGTATGGAATATACGATGGAATATGTTGTTGAAATTGGTGAGCATGATGAAATTGTCAAAGATAAAGGCGTAACGATGATTATCGAAGCAAAATCTATTTTATTTTTACTTGGTATGGAAATGGATTACCAAGAGAATAAGCTGTCCTCTGGTTTTGTATTCAATAATCCAAACCAAACAGATGCGTGTGGGTGCGGTGAAAGTGTTATGTTAAAAGAGGGACAACAGGTAAATTATGAAAAAAAATGAAGAATTAATAAAACTACTAAACCTTCAAAAAATAGGTGACAAAAAATTTCAAAGTGTGTCATCAACACAAGAAGTTGGTCGTGTATATGGTGGAGAAAATATTGCATTAGCAATTGCTGCTGCTGCATCTCTTGTTGATCCAGAGCATTTCTGTAATTCCCTAAAGGTTGATTTTTTGTCACGGTTTAACTCTACATTTCCAACAGTTTTTGATGTAGAGGTGTTGCCAACAGGTTTTTCTTATGAACATTTTCATGTTAAAATTATGCAAAATGAAAAATTATGTGCGTTTGCTACAATTTTATTTAAAAAACTGGGGCAGAGCTTAGAATATTTACCAGAAATGCCTGAGGTACCTGCACCAGAAAGTTTGAAACCAATTGAAGTACTTTTTGAAAAAATCTTTTCAAAAATTCCTCTAAAACAAAGGTTTAATTTTGTCGATTTTGATTTGTTTGAAGTGCGTTTTACTTCAGAAAGAAATTCATTTTTCTTTAAAGAGGCAACTTCTGAACCTATCAATATGTGGGTACGTTTTAAGGGTGATATTGATCCTAATAATTTTGTATTGCATCAACAAATTTTAGCTTACGTGTCAGATGTGATTTTATTATATACGGTATTGCGTGCTTTAGGCTTTACATTGCTTACGCCCAAGGCTCATATTTATAGTCTTGACCATACGATGTGGTTTCATCGCCCATTCCGAGTTGATGAGTGGATATTATATTCTACACAAGCTTGTAATGCCTCAAATAAAATGGGGTTAGCACAGGGACGATTCTTTTCTCAAGATGGAAAACTGTTAGCCAGCACAGCACAGCAAGGCGTCATCGAAAACTAAAATTGACTTTGCTAACATACGATATTTAGTCTTTGTGGTGAAAAAGACGTGATATACCCTTAAAGTAGTCATAATTTATTTTTTGAAGTTGGGTGATTTATCGTTTGTTTCACAAGCGTATTATAAATATTGTTCCATAGAGTATGGATATGAATATGACTATTTTCTTCATGCTATTTTTTAGTTGATTGCTCTTTTAGTTCATTTATATCTTGTGTAGTTTTCTCTATTTTCTTTTTAAGTGTAAAAACGCCACATATGGTTTTGAAGCATCCTTTTATTGTGTCTTTTATAATTTTTTTAAATATAGTATTCAGCGCTAATATAATAGAGGTATATAACTATGCTAGGCTTTAATGTTATGTCCTAGATGAGCTGTCAGGGTTGTTAAAAGTTCTTCTAAGCTTCTTGGAATAGATGTTCCTGGAGGAAAAATGGCCTTTGCTCCAGCCTGTCTCAGGGTATCAAAGTCTTCTGGAGGAATTACGCCTCCAACAACCATCATGATGTTACTAGCATTCTGATTTTTTAAGGCTTTTTGTAAGGCAGGGACTAGCGTTAGATGTCCAGCTGTTAATGTACTTACACCTATGACATGAGCCTTGCCAGAAATGGCATCTTTGGCAGCTTCTTCAGGTGTTTGGAATAAAGGTCCAACAATAACCTCACAGCCTATATCGGCATAGGCGCTTGCAACAACTTTTTGTCCTCTATCATGTCCGTCTTGTCCCATTTTAGCAATATAAATACATGGTTTTCTTCCTTGTCGTTCGGTAAATCGTTTGACCATTTGACGGACATTCTCTATTGCCATAGAATCGGTTTTTGTATACACGCCTTTAATGAGGCTTGGTTTGGCATTATGACGAGAAAAAGACGTTTCTAAAGCATCGGATATTTCTCCAACAGTTGCTTTACAACGAGCTGCATTGATCGCTAATTCTAGTAAATTTCCTTCTCCAGTTTTTGCGGAGTGCCGAAGGGCATTTAATGTTATTTCGACCTCATGTGAGTCACGTTCTGCACGTAGCTGATTGAGTTGATTGATTTGTGTTTTTCGGACATTTTCATTATCAATTTTCATTAAGTCAATTTTTTCTTCTACATCGTCAGCAAGGCGTAATTTATTAACCCCAATAATACTTTGTTCCCCTCTATCTATACGAGCTTGTGTTGCCGCTGCAGATTCTTCAATACGTGTTTTAGGAATGCCTTGTTCAATAGCAGATGCCATTCCACCAAGAGATTCTATTTCTTTGATATGCTCTAAGGCACGATTGGCTAAATCATGGGTTAGTTTCTCGACAAAGTAACTTCCCCCCCAAGGGTCTATAGCTTGTGTGGTTTTGCTTTCCATTTGTAAAAGTAATTGGGTGTTTCGTGCAATACGTGCTGAGAAATCTGTTGGAAGGGCAAGTGCTTCATCAAAACTATTTGTATGTAAGGATTGTGTATGTCCTTGTGTTGCTGCCATTGCTTCTATGCAAGTGCGTGAAATATTATTTTGTATATCTTGTGCGCTTAGACTCCAACCAGAGGTTTGACAATGAGTTCTTAAAGCAAGAGATTTTGGGTTTTTTGCTCCTAATCCGTTCATTAATTGTGCCCACAAGAGTCTTCCAGCACGCATTTTTGCAATTTCCATAAAGAGATCCATACCAATACCCCAAAAGAAAGATAATCTTGGGGCAAATGTATCAATATCTAATCCTGCAGCAATTCCTGTTTTGACGTATTCGACACCATCAGCGAGTGTATAGGCAAGTTCAATATCTGCAGAGCCACCTGCTTCTTGAATATGGTATCCTGAAATAGAAATAGAATTAAATTTAGGCATGTTTTTAGCTGTATACGAAAAAATATCAGAAATAATACGCATAGAAGGTGCAGGAGGGTAGATATATGTATTACGTACCATAAACTCTTTGAGAATGTCGTTTTGAATTGTTCCTGATAATTGTTCTGGGGAGACATTTTGTTCTTCTGCGGCAACAATATAGAGTGCCATAATTGGCAAAACAGCTCCATTCATGGTCATGGAAACACTCATTTTATCTAAAGGAATGCTATCAAATAAGTTGCGCATATCATAGATAGAATCAATAGCGACACCAGCCATACCGACATCTCCAGTGACACGAGGGTGATCGCTGTCATAACCACGATGCGTTGCTAAATCAAAAGCGATGGAGAGACCTTTTTGTCCTGCCTTTAAGTTACGTCTATAAAAAGCATTAGAGGCTTGAGCCGTTGAAAATCCAGCATATTGACGTATTGTCCATGGTTTATTTGTATACATGGTTGGATAAGGACCTCTAATATAAGGGGCATGACCAGGATAGGTATCAAGATAAGGAAGATCGGCAATATCATTTGCGTCGTAAAAGGATTTTAACTCTATACCTTCTGCTGTCTTATGAGGTTTATTTGTTTTTGGTTTTGCAGATTCATTTTGTTTCAAATCTAAACTTTGTGTAGAAAAATCTGGAATAGTACTCATTTTTTGATTCCTTTTTCTTCAAACTCAGTTGCAAGACGTTGTTCTGGAATGGTTGTTTGGTAGGCTTGTCGTGCTTTTGGTGCCTCAGTATCTTCAGGCGTAAATTTGGTGACTCCTAAAAGATGTGTTTTGCCTGATTTAAGGTTTTCCATATCTTGTTCATGTTTTTGTGCGATATGGTCTGCAACAAAGTTTTGAGCATTTACCATACCACCTTGTTTTTCGATATTTTGCATAAATGCCCAGCCAGCTTGACATAGGTCATGTGTATATTGTTCAATATACCAGCTACCACCAGCCACATCGCAGATATCTCCAATATGACTTTCTTCTTGCAAAATCAATTGCGTATTATAGGTAAGGCGAAATGTGTGCTGAGTGTCAGCAGTGGTTACACTAGACGGAGGGAGAGCTGTTACAATATTTGCCCCACCAATGCCTGCGGCAAAGCTTGAAAGTGTCATACGTAGAATATTCGCAGATGTTTCAAGAGTAGAATAGGAACGTTCAGAAGTTTGAGCATGAATATTGGCTGTGTTTGGATAACCAAGTTTTGTTGTCAGTTGAGTCCATAAAATACGTAAAGCTCTTAATTTAGCAATTTCTCCAAACACATCTGAATCTATCGCTAGGGTTAAAGTAAGGCGTGGTAAGATGTCTTGCACAGATAGTCCCGCAGCTTCTAAAGAACGTGCATAAGTTAAAGCGGTTGCAAGAATACAACCGATCTCACAAGCCTTATCAGCACCTGCATGATGTGCCATTACAGAAGAGGCAGTCATCAATGTTGTATTCTTAAAATTCTGAGAAAGTTTAATTAATGTTTCAATTTCTTTTGTATCTATCTTGGTTGCATAGGAAAGCGGATCATAATCAGCATGATATAGGCTATCGGGAGTAGATTTTAAAAAGTTAAATATTGTGTCTAAAGCAATAAAACCATGTTGTGCAGCATTACTTGTAAGAGTAATCATATTGAGGTCAACATTATTTAATAATTCATTTAAGTAATCTACTGTGGGGGTGGCATCTTGATGAAAGTCTAAAGATAATGCGTTCACCCCTCCTTGTAATGCTGTCAGAATTGCAGTGTTATCATGTCCTGTGCGCCCTGAAGTGACTCGCATGCCGATATCCCATTTTGTTTTTGGAAAAATAGGTCGAGGAGGAAGGTTGGCATTGTTTTTATTGTAAAGTGGGTGATGTTTTAGTCCTGATTTATCTTCTATAACAAGGCTAGCATAGTTTTCTTCTTTTAATGCTTTTTGAACAGAATCAAGCCATGTTTTTTCATCCACAGAAGAAAAATTTTTGTCAAAAATAATGTCATTTGTATTGTTCATTCAATATATGCTCGCTATGATAACATG
>CAYMEP010000019.1:0-8932 GCA_964389695.1 uncultured Rhodobiaceae bacterium
CTTCCGCCCGCAATCGCAAGGATTGAAGAAAGGGTTTTTTCATGTCGTCGTATTCTGATCACGCACAAGGGAGCGGAGCCTCCCCTTTATCCTCTAGCGAAGGCAAGCGCAACAAGAGAACGCGGGTGCTGAGTGCCTTGCTTTCTGCGACTGCTCTTGGATTTTTTCTGGAGGGTTGTGGAGCTGGAGGCGGAGGGGTAGGCGGCGGCTCTGCTGGTAGCTCTAGTGGCGACAACAATCTCAAGCGGATTGTAGGTGGCGATGGCGATGACACTCTCATCGGCAGCAGCGGTGATGACATTATCATTGGCGGAGCAGGCAGGGATACTATCATCGGTGGTGCTGGTGCTGACACTATATTAGGTGGTCCAGGTGATGACGATCTTGATGGCGGTGATGGGGGCGACCTCATCATTGGCGGGGAGGGGGCGGATAGGATTGATGGCGGTGAGTATGTTCGCGAGTATGGTGACGACACGGCGAGCTACCAGTATTCAAGTAAGAGCGTCAGGGTTGATCTTTCTCTAACAGACGAGCAGCTTGACTTTGAAGGAGAAGACAGCAACGCCAACGAGGCAGTCGGGGATATTCTAACGAGCATAGAAGACCTGATTGGCTCGGACTACGATGACTGGCTCAGTGGCGACGATGAGAATAACGAGCTCTATGGCGGAGCTGGCAATGACCTGCTTGAGGGCAGAGAAGGTCACGACGGACTTTATGGAGGAATTGGCAACGACCACCTGAAGGGCGGCGGCGGTGTGGATAATCTCTATGGCGGAGCAGGCGAGGACATCCTTGATGGCGGAGCGGGCGAGGACTACGCTAGGTATGATTTTTCTAACAAAGGTATTGCGATTGAACTTTCTAATAGAGGCAAGCAGAGCGACCTTGGGGATTCGAGTATCGAAGGTAGCGATTCTATAGGGGACACCCTTATCAGCATCGAGCATGTCGTAGGTTCTAACCATGCAGACTATGTTTCTGGCGATGGTAAAGCGAACGAGCTTCGTGGTTTGCAAGGAGACGATATTTTGTATGGTAGAGATGGCGACGACCAGCTTGAAGGAGATGAGGGCGATGACCGCCTTTATGGGGAAGATGGCGAGGATCGTATAGATGGTGGCTGGGGCGACGACCATCTTTATGGTGGAGATGACAATGATCAGCTTTACGGTGACGCGGACTACGATGGCCCTGCGGGCGATGATACCCTATATGGAGAAGATGGTCATGACCGTCTTTACGGTAGCGCGGGTGTGGATAGCCTTTATGGAGGTTCGGGGGACGATGTTCTCGATGGCGGCACTGGAGCGGACATTCTTGATGGTGGCGATGGTACTGATGTAGCTTCATATAATGTTTGGGACAAAGGAGTAAGGGTTAATCTTTTGTTGCAAGGCGAAGCGCAGGTTGATTTTGACGGCGAGCATGGCTTCACTGCGAACGGTAACGATGCTGTCGGTGACATTCTTAGCAACATAGAAAGGGTTTATGGTTCAGAACAGAATGACTGGCTTACGGGCGATGGTGATGCCAACGTACTTGCTGGTAGCTCTGGAGATGATCGTATCGATGGTGAAGCTGGAGACGATGAACTCTATGGTGGGCATGGAGCGGACGTTATTGACGGCGGTATTGGCGATGACGAGCTTGAGGGTTACTTTGGGGAAGACTTCCTGCAGGGTGGAGTTGGCGACGATATCCTTGATGGCGGTGGACATGACGACATCCTTGATGGAGGTTCTGGCGACGACACCCTTTACGGAGACGCACCGCACGATGGTTTCACTGGCGCAGACCTTCTATCTGGCAGTGCTACTTCTGGTGGTCCGTACGCCTACTCTGGCGACGACACGCTGATAGGTGGTATCGGCAACGATTTTCTGCTCGGTGGTTTTGGCGAGGACACGCTCGATGGTGGCGAGGGTAAGGACGAGGCTAGCTATAGATTTTCCAGCAAGGGTGTTAGGGTTGACCTTTCACTTGCTGGCAAGCAGCAGGACTTTGAGGGAGAGGCTATCAACGAGAACGAGGCGGTTGGCGACATCTTAAGTGGTATCGAAGACCTAGAAGGCTCTCAACATGATGATTGGCTTACTGGCGATGCTGCGAGCAACGAACTTTCTGGCGCGGATGGTGACGACCTACTTGATGGCGGTGATGGTTCGGATACGCTTTATGGCGGTAGCGGAGATGATCGCCTTGCGGGCGGCGCGGGAGCGGACATCCTTGATGGCGGTTCGGGCGAAGACACGGACTACGCCGACTATAGCAGCTCTAGTGATGGCGTCAGGGTTGACCTTTCTCGAGCTGGCGAGCAGCTGAACTACTTATCGACGCCCAATGGTTTTGTGCTAGACGAAGACCCGGCTAGTGAGGCGCACAGCGATGCTGTTGGCGACCTCATTAGTAACATCGAGGCTGTAGAGGGCTCTCGACATGATGATTGGCTTACTGGCGATGATGCGGGCAACGAGCTTTCTGGCGCGGATGGCGACGACCTACTTGCTGGTGGTGGTGGTTCGGATACGCTTTATGGCGGTAGTGGAGATGATCACCTTGAGGGCGGCGCGGGTGCGGATGTTATTGATGGCGGCTCTGGCGCAGGCACGGACTACGCCGACTATAGTAGCTCTAGCGAGGGAGTGAGGGTTGATCTTTCTCTAGCTGGCGCGCAGCTGAACTACTTATCGACACCAGATGGCTTTGTGCTAGACGAAGACCCGGCTAGTGAGGCGCACAGCGATGCCGTTGGTGACCTCATTAGTAACATCGAGGTTGTGCTGGGTACAGAGCAGGCAGATTGGCTTACTGGTAATGAGGAGCAGAACTTACTTTCTGGCAACGGAGGCGACGATGTCCTTGAGGGGCTGGGAGGCGGCGACACGCTCTATGGTTTGGATGGTGATGATGTTATGGACGGCGGCGCGGGAACGGACATTTACTTATTCAGGGTTAACGATGGCGTTGACACGATAAGCGATGAAGCGGAGGCTATTGCTGGCAGAGTCTCTGTGGTTTTGCGCTTCCAGGGCAGTGGCTACGACCCGACAGATTTTGATAGCACTAGCATTGTCAGGAGTGGCAACGACCTTGTCTTGAACTTGGATGTAGATGATGATGGCGAGGTTGATAATAGGATAACGGTCCTTGATGCCTACAATGACGAGGCGGGCACAGGAGTTGCTGGCACAAACGCTGCATTTACGATTGCCATGGAATGTGGCAGTAGCGTAAATCATTTTGCGCTACTATAGGACGACTTCTGGCATAGTCTGGCGGCATAGCACAAGTGGTATAGCATAGTGGTATAGCTTGACTTTACCATAGGCAAATTCGTTCTTTTTTGTACATACATAGAGATTTTTTTATAACGTATAAGACTTCGTAGCTGAGCTATGGCTCGCACCGCTTGCTTTAAAATTGGGTTATTAAACTGGATTATTCTTAGTTTCGCAGATTTCGATCAAATCATTTAAAACGAGCTTTTCGAGGATTTCATAAAGGTCCCAGATTGGAGTATGTATTTTTTCTGCGATTTCTAGCAAAGTGTGCTCCCCATCCGACCAAGTAATTAGATCCATCATTACTCTCACTTGCTGCCTACTTTTTTTAGTTGATAGCGTTGGATACAAGCCCCGCTTTCCTAACTGTGGCTCGCCATATACCTTCACTCTTGGAGTTATGTTTTTTTCTAGTGTTTCTAAGGCCCGCCTAAGTGCTTCGTATCCACCTTGTAGCCCCTCTGGAGTAACGACATCGACCAAGTTATCTAGAGAAGTATGGTATTCTGGATATTCTCCATATTTTGTTCGCATGATTGAAGCTATTGGCAGGTCGATCCCTGGAGCGCAGTATTGTCTTTCATCGCTACCCCGATCACTCCAACTGTAGCTGTGGTATTCGGAATAAATCCACTTGAGGATATGTTTAGCAACATTATCGCTTATTGTATTTCCTTTGCGGGAAGGGAGATAAGAGTATGTACGATTATCACCAATACAACTTACATTGAACCCAGCTTCGACTTTTTCTTTCAAGTGACGATAATTTTTACTGAGATAGACAATAGACCCGATGGTTTCTGGAATAAACACTATTCGATATGAGTAGCGTAGTGATTTTTGTTCAGTCAGCCATTTAGCTAGGAATGTAACAACGGCTGGTCCGGATAATTCGTTGTTAGCCATTGATGGATGACAAATATATGTCGATATAAATACTTCCTTATCGCTTCCACCATTGATTAATAGCTCTCCATAATTGAGAACTCCATCAAACAAACGGCTATTGATTACGACTTCATAACTACCTTCGACGAGCTTATCTCTGTCATTCTGCGTTAGACAAAATCCCCAGCGTTCTTTGTAGTAAGAAGTGATGTATGGTATTGCGTCTGGTTGTTCTGGTAAGGAATAGAGGTGTTTTTGCAATTCATCTAGGGTTACAGTTTTGGCGATAGGGGTACTGTATCCCATAAGATGCAAATTATTTTCGGAAAAATCGCAAATTGTTTCTCCACTAGGACAACGGATATAAGCCTCTTCTACATGCCATTCTTGAGGAACAACCCAGTCGAAAACTTGAGTTCCAGTTTTCACTTCATGGATTATTAGCTGTGGTAAATGACTTGATATTTTCCCTAATGTCTCTCGAGTGCCTTCACCAGTGATGCTTCGATTAATTTTCCATAGATTTTTTGCAAAGTTATGAATTTCGGTGCCAATCACTTTCATACTCCGACGCTATATAGGTTACCCAATGCCTGATTATTGCGGATTATATTTGTCACGAAATCAAACATCTGATTTGCATTGATGGTGCGTAGTCCGTTTCCTTGTTTGGGACGCTCTCCTTTATATAAACCTTCTTTCCACATTAGCTCAGCGGCAGGGTTTAATTCTGTTAATATTTTTTTTTCTATATTTCTAACGAACAGCTTATAGACTTTATTCGTTTGTTCCCCTTTTTTATCGACATAGATGCCGGAGAAATTTTTGTAATACCTGTAGTTAACATTCTCCATTTCTTCAACATGATGATAAAAGGTCATACTATTTCGATCTTCGAGGTCAAGCGAGGCTATTTTTCCATTCAACTGTCTTAGTATTGCAAACGGCGAGTCAAAGCCGTAGCCACTTATGTTATCGACTCCGTCAAACATACTAGCTTCCTTACCTATAGCTGCAAAGGAATATATTGGATGCCCGGTTCTAACCGATTTTGTGTGCAATCTTGCCATTTCGGTCAATCCTCCCATTTGCGATGGGGTGTTTAGGATGTCAAAATGCTTGGTTGTTGGGAATTCGAAGTTAAATAAAGGAAGAACGAGTGTGCCGTTAGGCGTAACAGCCCTTAAAAAGCTATCGAGGATATCTTGCACGTTGGGCTTTAAACCTTTTTGCCTCAGCACCATCAGCGTACGCTTGATACTACTATGAACAAGGACAGTATCGCCTTCGGCTATTCCAGAGAGCTTCCACTGATCAGCCAGCTCAGCGATCATCTTATCTTTGTTCATGAGCTTTTTCACGCCCTCCAGCGACTGCAATCTTCAGCATTCCTATTGGGCGAGAAACGCTCGATGCGCCAAGGCAACAAAAGGCTTTAATCAGAGCGGAGTTGTCGAGAGGATAAGGAAAGCCTATGTGGTTCGGCTCAGCCTATCGCGATTGACAGTCTGCCTTACCGCGCGCCAACATCTGAACGAAACCATGCGTTGTTACCATGCGTTGTTCTCTCGTAGATTGCTCCACTATGCGTTACTCTTTGGAGTATCAGCTTTTTGTTTTGAGGTAGGTCGTAACAGAATCATCCATCGCCTCCATCCACGGCGTGTGATGGATCGGCGACATCGTCCCCGTGCAAGGTGAGGCGAAAGCGTGGTCTCGATAGCCAGTGATACTCTCTTCCTTGTGATGTTCCCACTCCTTGAAGTGTTTTGCAGTTAGGTCGAGATCGAACTTTGGATAGTCGGTCACCTCTAACAGCTCGCGAGTATAGTCTGCTTGAAAGTCGATCATTTGGTGATCGTTCTCCAAGGCTTCCTCGCGCTTCACCCACTTTGCGATGTCTGCGACGCGTTCTTGTGCCGAGGGAACGGCGATTTTTCCAGCAATCACATCGCGCGTCCACCAGGCTTGTGCGTCAAACATCGTGAAGGTATAAAACTGATCCTGCATTCCTAAATACATTAGGTTCGTGTCTTCTTGCCATAGTACCCCTTTGTAGAGGTTGGGCGGATAGAGGCGGTTGTGCGTACGCAGCTGTAACGATTTTGCCAAGAAAGGAAAATGATGCAAATATCCTGTGCAAAGGATGATCGCATCGAAGTCTTTGTTACTGTTGTCTTTGAACGACACTGTCCTACCTTCGATCTTGGTGAGCAACGGACGCTCATCCATGCCCTTGGGCCATTCGAATCCCATAGCTGCGGAGCGATAGCAGGTTGTCACTGACGCCGCGCCGTATTTGTGGCACTGCAAAGCGATGTCCTCTGCCGAATAGCTACTGCCTACCGTCAGCACATGACGCCCGGTAAACTCGCGCGCCTCTCGAAAATCGTGCGAGTGCATCACCCGCCCCGTAAAGTTTTCGATACCCTCAATGTAGGGAACATTCGGAACGGAGAAATGTCCTGTCGCGATGATCACATAGTCGAACAGCTCTCTTTGGCTTGCTCGCGTCTTCAAGTCTATCGCATAGAGAGCAAACTTCTCTCCTTCTTTTTCCACATGGACTACTTTTGTATTGAATCGCATCCATCCCTCGACCTTGCTGTCCTTGATTCGCCCGACGATGTAGTCTTCGAGCACGCCGCGCGGCGGAAAAGAGGGGATAGCTTTACCGAAATGTTGCTCGAAGGTGTAGTCTGCAAATTCCAAGCACTCCTTCGGTCCGTTCGACCATAGGTAGCGGTACATGCTTGCGTGCACGGGCTCTCCATAACCGTCGAGCCCTGTGCGCCAAGAGTAATTCCACAATCCGCCCCAGTTGTTTTGTTGTTCGAAGCAGACGACCTCTGGAATATCTTCCCCTTGATCTCGCGCCAGCGCGAAAGCACGCAATTGTCCCAACCCGCAAGGACCTGCGCCGATGATAGCAATACGTTTTTGGCTCAAAACCCTATCCTCCCTTGTAACGAAAGAAAAGAGGTATTTTAGAAAGAAATACCATCCGTTGCAAGAAATTGTAGTGCAATAGGGTATACATTGCAGGGTTAAATACTGCGTCGAAGAACGGAGCTTTTGTTGAGAGGTTCTCCAAACGGGTTTTGTTCCTTTGCTTCTGATGCTGGGGAGTTGTTCTTGGCTTTGCTTTTGTCGAAGGGTCGGGTATAGCGACATAACGGAGACAACGACAACGCTCTGCGCTATCGCTCCATTTGCTGCTTGCGCTGCCTTCACGGGGGTGGCTCGCACCTGCTTTAAATTTCGAGCTATGTTTCTCCGACCTAATAGCCTATTAATAACTTATCTTGTAATACCCTATCTTGTAATACCTTATCTTAAGAGCTAGCTTTTAGCCTTTTACTACCCACGAACAATGGAGGTCCCTGCCATGTCGTCCCCTACCATGTCGTCCTCTACCATGTCGTCCCCTGCCTTGTCATTGTCTGATAAAGGAGCGGTAAACTTTCGCGCTCACCTATCTGAGCGTCGAGGCTCTTCGTTGCGGAATTCTCCATCGTTGGGGGTTTGGTCATCTTCTTGTAGTGCTAATGTTGTAGATGCTGTGTCGCGCTGTGGCTTTGACTGGATGCTGCTTGATTGCGAGCACTCTCCGCGTGGATTAGAGACCTGCCTTTACGAGTTACGGATTTTAGAATCTTCTCCCTGCGTACCGTTGGTTCGTGTTGCGTGGAACGATTCTGTTATGCTAAAGCGAGTTTTGGACATAGGCGTTGAGAGCGTTATGGTACCGATGATCAACGATGTTGTTGAGGCTCGTTCTGCGGTATCGTCGGTTCTGTATCCTCCTCGAGGCTGTCGCGGAGCTGCTTCTGGTATCCGAGCTTCTGGCTATGGTCGAGATAACAAGAACTACTTGCAAAATTTTAACCCATTCTTGATTCTGCAAATAGAGACTCCTCAAGCCGTAGAGAATCTGGACGAGATTTGCGAGGTCGCTGGAGTAGATGCGCTATTTTTTGGACCTACGGACTTGTCTGCGAATATGGGTTACATAGGCGAGCCTGCGCATCCTAAAGTTATTTCTGTGATAAGCGAGGGAATAGCTCGTGTTAAGGACAAAGGTTGCTATGCGGGGGTTTTGTCGCCGAGCATGCAGGCACTTGATGCTTTGGTGAAGGCTGGTCCTGATTTTATCAGCGTTACTAGCGATATGGGTATGCTGGTGCGAGCTGCGGAGGAGGCTGTTGCGACGGCGCGCAATCTATCGTAAGCCTGTGCCTAAAGCCTATATCTAAAGTCTATATCTCACCTCTACGTTGGTGAATAAGAGCAATAGACGGGATCGAGGGGCTCTCCTCAACAAAAAATAAAAAAATAGTTGTTTTTGTTTTTTCTTTTTCGTAGAAAAACAGTGGCCTTTTGGCAACCCATTTCTCACGGAGAGTATTGCACGGAGAGTATTGAGAGAAACCTGATAGAGACTGCTTGTCGTATGCCAAGCACCTAGCTCCCGCACTCTTGTTAGAGAACGCGAGGCGACTACATGACCTAATAACCAATAACAACAATAGCGTACTTACGAGCGCGCACTAAACCAGAGGTAACAAAAATGGCTAATTTTTACGGCGGTAATGGGAACGATTTTTTTGGTGGAACTATTTACGATGATTATGTCTACGGCTATGGAGGCGATGACCACCTTGCTGGCGGAGATGGTGGTAATGATACCATTGATGGTGGCAGTGGAAACGATAGGATATATGGCGGCATTGGTGATGACACTATTTATGGCGGCT
>CAYMEP010000019.1:9032-11278 GCA_964389695.1 uncultured Rhodobiaceae bacterium
AGTGGAAACGATAGGATATATGGCGGCATTGGTGATGACACTATTTATGGCGGCTCTGGTAATGATGTCATTTATGCGGATGTAGGTTAAACCGTATAGATGGCGGCGCAGGTGCTGATCGAATAACTGGCAGTTATTCGGCTATTGGTGCGGCAGACACGGTTTGGTATTCTAACTCAAATTCTGGCGTGGTTTTAGACTTGTCTACAACCGAATACTATGGCGTTCCATCTTACAGAGGGACATCATACGATGCAGGTCTTTTTTCGCGGGGTATAGGGGGCGATGCGCACGGCGACTTGGTGAGAGGTATAGAGAATATAGTGGGCTCGGCTTATAACGATGTGCTTACTGGCGACTCTTTGAATAATGCTATCGATGGGCTGGGGGGTAACGATTTAATTTCTGGCGGAGCTGGCGATGACATTCTTTCTGGTGGCACTGACAACGATATTATACATGGCGGAATTGGCGATGACTTTTTCCATGGCGGTGACGCTGAGGATTGGTTGTCTGGCGGCGATGGTATAGATACCGTATCGTATATTGGCTCTGGGTTTGGCGTAACTTTAGATATTTCGACCACTGACTATTACCCTATGCCTGATTACCCTATTCATGCTGGTTCCTTTTCGAGAGCTTCTGGTGGTGGCGAAGTAGGCGACTTGGTTCGAGATGTAGAGAACATCGAAGGCTCCAATTACGCTGATATGCTAACAGGTGACAGCGGGGACAATACTCTCCGTGGTTTTGGCGGCGCAGATACGCTTGATGGTGGCGATGGCATAGACACTGTTTCATATTCTGGTTCTGCTGACGGCGTAACTTTGGACCTTCTTGAAGTTGACGAAGATGGTTATTCGCTTGGTTCTGGTGGCGATGCTACGGGTGACCGCGTTAGAGACTTTGAGAACATCGAAGGCTCTGATGGCGATGACACCTTACTTGGCGATGATAACGATAACGAATTTACTGGAGCTGATGGAGAAGACGAGCTTGTAGGTGGCGATGGCAACGACAAGCTTTATGGCGATGCGGGAGAAGACGACCTATACGGCGGCAGTGGTAAGGACCAGTTATTTGGCGGCATTGGCGATGATTGGCTTGAGGGCGGAGCTGGCGACGACCTTCTCGAAGGCGGCGAAGGTGGCGATAGGCTACTAGGAGAGGATGGCGAGGATAAGCTTTACGGCGGCGAAGGCAGGGATCGTCTTTTCGGTGGAGCTGACGACGACATTCTCGAAGGTGGCGATGATGGCGACACGCTACTAGGCGAAGATGGCGCGGACAAACTTTATGGCGGCGAAGGCAAAGACCGCCTTGCTGGTGGAGCTGGCGACGACCTTCTTGAGGGCGGAGCTGGCGTTGATAGAATTGACGGTGGTGCGAACGATGAAAACGGCGATACGGTTTCCTATTCGTCTTCGCTTGCTGGGGTCACGATAGACCTTTCTACGACGGACAGCAGAACTGGTTATTCTCGCGGTATTGGGGGTGACGCTGAAAGAGACCGTATTAGGAACATAGAGAACATCGAGGGTTCAGCCGAGGCGGACAGCCTTACGGGCGACGATGCTGCTAATACTATTTCTGGCGGAGCTGGCGGCGACACTCTCTCTGGCGGAGCTGGCACAGATACGCTCAATGGCGGAGCTGGTGCTGACACTTTGTTTGGCGACGATGGCACAGATACGCTCGATGGCGGAGCTGACAGCGACACCCTCTCTGGCGGAGCTGGCACGGATACGCTTTATGGCGGAGCTGGCGATGACACTTTGTTTGGTGAAGATGGTATAGATACGCTTTATGGTGGAGCTGACAGCGACTCTCTTTCTGGTGGAGCTGGCGATGATACGCTCAATGGCGGAGCTGGCGATGACACTTTGTTTGGCGACGATGGTACAGATAAAATTGATGGAGGCGATGGTATAGATACTCTTTCGTATGCTTCATCGACATTAGGAGTTAGCCTAGACCTCTCGGATATTATCGATGGCTATGCGCGAGGCGGTTTTGGGTATGCTACTAAAGATTTAGTAAAGAACGTACCTATTTAGTAAAGAAAGTGACGATTTAGTAAAGGAAGTAATCATTTAGTAAAGAAAGTAATTATTTAGGCAAGAAAGTAATTATTTTGTAAAGAAAGTAATGATTTAGTAAAGGAAGTAATCATTTAGTAAAGAAAGTAATTATTTAGTCAAGAAAGTAATTCTTTAGTAAAGAAAGTATTTATTTAGTAAAGAAAG
>CAYMEP010000020.1:0-11211 GCA_964389695.1 uncultured Rhodobiaceae bacterium
ATCACTAATCGCACAAACAGATGAAGATCTAATCGTTCTTTCTTCATATTTACAAGATGCACTTGTGAAGGTATCTGATATTAGGTTTGAATCTTCACGTCGTATTTTAGCATTTATGTGTAATCGTTATGGTTGGGAAAACAAAGAAAAACCTCAACGGGTGAGAGCGGGCGTACATTTTTGTGATGTAGAACAAGTCAAAACTGTAGGTGTGAAGCAAGGGAGTAACCAAATATTATCTTTGTTGATGATACAGTTTGAAGTGACCTCTTTTCCAAAAGGGTCTGTATATCTTATATTTTCTGATCAAGTAAAATTATGTCTTAGTGTTGAAACATTACATGTTGTCATGCAAGATGTACTTCCAGCATGGCAGACAAAGCAACAACCAAAACATAATTAAATATGTAAGAAAGGAATAGGCATTATGATGAATCTCAATATACAAGATATAGATTTTGAGACTCATTTTTCCACTCTTATAGAAAAAAGGAGTCAACAAGATCAATCCATTATACAGCGTGTAAAAGAAATTATACAGCAAGTTAAAGAGCAAGGAGATGAAGCACTTTATGCGCTGACAAAACAGCTGGATGGGTTTGATATGAAGGCTGAAACATTAAAGATTTCTGATGAAGAGATAAATAATGCTATTGATAAATGTGATAAAATAGTTTTATCCGCCTTAGAAGTGGCGCATAAACGTATAGAACGATATCATAAATACCAAATACCAGAAGACAAACAATTTACCGATGAAGAAGGGGTAATGTTAGGTTATAAATGGAATGCGGTTGCGTCAGCAGGAATATATGTTCCAGGAGGAACCGCAAGTTATCCTTCTTCAGTATTGATGAATGCAATTCCAGCAAAGGTTGCTGGTGTAAAGCGGGTGGTTATGACTGTACCTTGTCCTAAAGGGGATATAAATCCTCATGTTTTGGCTGCTGCAAAACTTAGTGGTGTCGATGAAATTTATAGAATTGGAGGCGCTCAGGCGATCGCGGCATTAGCTTATGGAACAGAAATGATTCAATCCGTTGATATGATTGTAGGCCCAGGGAATGCTTATGTTGCCGCGGCAAAACGAGAAGTTTTCGGACAAGTTGGTATTGATATGGTGGCGGGGCCTTCAGAAATACTTATTTTGGCTGATGCAAAGAATAATCCTTCTTGGATTGCTGCAGATTTATTGGCACAGGCAGAACATGACGTTTTGGCACAATCTGTACTTATTTTTGATGATGAGAGTTTTGGAGAAGCTGTTTTAGCTGAGATAAAAATACAATTAAAGCAGTTGCAACGATCTAAAATTGCTCAAGCATCGTGGGATGATTTTGGTGTTATGATTAAGGTAGATGATGTGTATGCGGATAAAACAATCGAGTTAGTCAATAAATTCTCTACAGAACATTTAGAATTAGCAATCGATAATGCTCAAGAATTCTCTAAAGAAATTTATAATGCAGGTGCTATTTTTATAGGGCGGTTTACCCCAGAAGTTATTGGAGATTATATTGCGGGACCTAGTCATGTATTGCCGACAGGACGTACTGCACGTTTTTCATCAGGATTATCTGTATTGAATTTTATGAAACGTAGCTCTCTAATTTCTTGTGATGCACAAAGCCTTGCTCAAATTGGTAAACAAGCTATGATATTGGCTGAATGTGAAGGGTTAGACGCTCATGCACGGTCTGTTGCTTTAAGACTCCAAAAATTTGAAGATAATCAGTGACTGAAAATAATTATAACCATAATCGTGACGTATGTATTATTGCATTGTCCTTGGATGAGAAAATGTCGATTGCACGTAATCGTGATATTGAACATGAACGTAGAGTCTCAATTTCTGATTTATTAGCACATAATTACTTTAAACCGCTAGATTGTGTGACAGGACCTTATACGGTAGTTTTATCACTTATAGATAAAGGGTTGAGATTAAAACTATCTGATGAACATGGTCAGTTTCTTAGAAATATTGAGTTATCTTTGAGTCCATTTAGGCGCGTTGTGAAGGACTATTTTATTGTTTGTGAAAATTATTATCAGGCACTTCGATTTGAATCTCCAAATAAAATTGAAACAATGGATCGGGCAAGACGCTCTTTACACAATGAAGGTGCAGTAATTCTTTTGGAGAAATTATCTAATCAGGTGATCATAGATGATGATACGGCGCGCAGTTTATTCACTTTGATTTGTGTGCTACAGATGCGTGGGTAAAAAAATAAATGCTAGGGCTTGATTTTCTTTTCATTTATCGTCATGCTCCCTAGCAAAATTAAATAGTAGGTGTTTATGACTAAAGAAGAACTTCTTGAATTTTCTGGTACGGTAGTGGAGTTATTACCGAATGCTACGTTTCGTGTAAAATTAGAAAATGATCATGAGATTATTGCTCATACGGCAGGGAAAATGCGTAAAAACCGTATACGTGTGTTGGTGGGTGATAAGGTCTTGGTAGAAATGACTCCTTATGATTTAACAAAGGGGCGGATTACGTATCGCCATAAATAGATGAGGCTATGAATGAGACTATGTCTTGCCAGTGAGTCAGCTCAACGCCTTGCCTTATTGGCGCAAATAGGGATTATCCCAGAAAAGACCATGTCTGCAAATATTGATGAATCTGTGTTACCAAGAGAAACACCTCATGAATTAGTGCAACGTTTATCACAAGAAAAAGCATGTTTTATAAAAGATAAAATAGGGCAGGAGTTCTCAATACTAGCGGCTGATACTGTTGTTGCCGTCGGACGACGTTGTTTGCCAAAAACAAAAAATGTTGATGTTGTAGAATCGTATTTAAATTTATTGTCAGGAAGAGCGCATCGTGTATACACAGGCATTTGTTTGTTACATAAAGGACAAAAACGTCTTAGAGTGGTCATGACGAGAGTAAAAATGAAATGCTTGACGAATAATGAAATAGCTAGTTATTTAGGAAGTGAAGAATGGCAAGATAAAGCAGGGGGATATGCTATACAAGGTTATGCCGATTGTTTTATTAAAAAAATATCAGGGTCTTATTCTAATGTTGTAGGGTTACCTTTATTTGAGACATATTGCCTGTTGAGAGGATAAAAGGAAAAAAACGATGAGTCATGAAATTTTAATCTCTGTTGATGAAAAGTTAGTTAAAACAGCGATTGTTAAAGAAGGAAAACTGGTAGATTTGTATGTTGAGCCTGCTGTATCCGAAAATAAGAAAATAGGCCAAATTTATTTGGCAGAAGTAGAGCGGGTTGTTCCTAATTTGCAAGCGGCTTTTTTAAATATTGGAGAAGACCGTTCCGCTTTTTTAGGAGCACGTGAAGCAAGGGTATTAGTTGATAATGCTGATCGTGATACGAGTATTAGTGAATGTGTTGAGGAAGGTGATTGCCTATTGGTACAAATTGTTCACCCTGCTACTGGGAGTAAAGGGGCTTCTGTAACGGTTGATATTAGTTTGCCAGGGAGGTTTGTTGTTTTAACTTTATGTAGGAGCAATATTGCGATTTCTAGGAGCATTGAGAAAGAATTAGAACGCCAGCGTTTAACAGATTTAGCTAAATCTGTTCAGTCTGAATTAGAGATTGAAGGCTTAGATGGTGCGGCAGGGTGGATTATTCGTACTGTGGCAGAAAATATTGATACTGAGGAACTCAAACGAGATATGGAGTTGGTGGCGCAGAGCTGGCATAATATTATGAGTGATGCAGATGATATGGATTCTCCATATTTATTACATTATGATATTGGTGGTGTGGAACGTGTATTACGTGATTTACTTCGTCATGATGTCACTTCTGTAACGATTGAAGGACAACAGGGGTTTGAGCAGGCACAGACATATTGTCAAAAATTTATGCCAGATTCGGTTAGTCTATTGAAACAAAGTGAAAAAACAGAAAAATTATTTGATCGTTATGATATATATGGTGAGATTGAGACGGCGTTGTCGCCTCGTGTGGATTTACCTTCTGGCGGATGGATTATGATCGAAACAACAGAAGCTATGACAACGATTGATATTAATTCTGGTAAACAGAATGCAGAAGCTTTGGCGGTTAATTTAGAATCAGTCAAGATGATTCATAAGCAAGTTAATTTACGGGCGATTGGAGGTCTGATTGCTATTGATTTTATAGATATGGTTTCTGAAGAAGATAAGAAATCTGTAGAACAAGAAATCCAGGGTGTTTTTGCTTCTGATAAAGTTCCTACGAGACTTAGTAATATGTCTGATTTTGGTGTGATTGAGATGACTCGTAAACGTAGTAAAATTGTTTTAAGTAAAGCATTGAGAGATTTTTAGAATATGAGTAAAATCACATTGTGCCCTATTTGTAAAATAGAAAAAGAAGATGAAAAATTTAGTCCATTTTGTTCTTCCCGTTGTGGGGACGCTGATTTATATCATTGGATGAGTGGAGGATATGGTATAGAAGCCGTTGAACTACCTGATGATTTTGAACAACAGCTAGAGCAAGCTACAATGGAAGAAAAATATATACATTAGATTGATGCTAGACAGTTACCCTCCCGTCATTTATAACAGAGACTGTTGTGGCCTGTTAGCTCAGTTGGTAGAGCAAGGGACTGAAAATCCCTGTGTCCTTGGTTCGAATCCGAGACAGGCCACCACGTTTCCTAGAAGAATGAAGACCTTAGCAAATAATATATAATTATATATGCGAAAATTGGGACTGGGAAGATATGGTGCAACAAAAATCTCCTTTTGATAAAAAAGATACTATTGAAGGTGAAGGTTTGTCTTATGCAGAGATTGCAGATGTTCTGAATGTATCTTATGCCTCTATAAATAATTGGGTGAAAGCTGGGTATTTAGAAAAACATTATAATCCGAAATATGTTACTAAAAAGTCATTCGATATTTTCAATAATAGTATTGTAGGCACTGAGAAACTCAACTCTAGGGCAAATAAGCAACATGCAGAATTACATAAACATGATGAGCTTTCATTTGATATCTTACAAAAGGTTTGGAAAAATCTAGAAAACAAGAATCACGGTGATCAGTTAGCTCAAATATACGAAGATGCTCTTTCAAGTTCACATAAGAACATTGAAGGTGTTTACTATACACCCGTCAGTATATGCCAAGATTTGTTTAGCAAATTAGATTTAGATAATACTTCATTGTTTTGTGACCCATGTTGTGGGAGTGGTAATTTTCTTGTGTCCGCACTTGAGGCAGGTGTGCGACCAGAAAATATTACAGGTTATGATACAGATTCTTTGGCAATAGAAATTGCAAAACGACGTATATTCGATCGTACTGGATATAAGTCAGATTCTTTATTTGTTTCTGATTTTTTATCGTTATCTCATTACGAAAAATACGATGTAATTATTACGAATCCACCTTGGGGGAAAAAATACTCCAAGCAAGAAAAACAGGCATATTCAAAGAAGGTAGGGTTACAACAGTCTTTGGATACTTGTTCTTTGTTTACCCTTGCTATATTAAAATCTGTAAACTCTAGTGGAAAAGTAGGATTGCTTTTACCCGAGTCATTTTTCAATATTAAATCATTCCATGAGATTCGTAAATTAGTATTGGCACAGCAAGTAGATTGGTTAATAGACTATGGAAAACCCTTTGATGGGTTGATGACTAGAGCATATTCCATTGTTTTTTCTAAGAAAATGAATAGTTTATATCACCAAGTAGGCTGTCTTACGGATAATGTTACAACAAAATACAAACAAACAGTTTTTTCTCAAAAGCCTTTTGCAATAATCAATTTTACTGTTGAAGAGTTAGAGATGGAGGTGATCGATTCTATGTTACATAGGCACCACACTACACTTAAGAATAAAGCTCAATGGGGGATAGGTATCGTTACTGGTAATAATAAAAAACACCTTAGGCGCTCTCCTCAAAAGGGTTTTGTTCCTATTTTAAAAGGTTCAGATATACAGAAGGGGGAAATAAAAGAATCTACACATTATATTAAAGACGATTTTTCGAGGTATCAGCAGGTTGCTCCGTTAGCTTTATATACAGCACCATGTAAAATTATTTATAAATTTATTTCTTCTAAAATCGTTTTCTTTTGCGATAATGAGCAGCACCTCTTACTTAATAGTGCAAATATGATGGTTGTTGAGGAAGATAACTTTGTTACAATGACTAAATTAACAGCGTATTTGAATCTTGATATTATCAACTGGTTCCACCAAAAGTTATTTAATACTCATAAGATATTGCGTTCAAATTTGGAATATGTACCAATCTATTTAGATTATCTAAATAATATTGAACATCCGTCAAACCAGATGCTCATGAATTATTTAGATATTGAAAAAATCAATGGAACGTATCGACTTAAGAAATAGTGGTAAACCAGAATCATATTCATAAACTGCAAGACTTTGACCGTAGTTTTATAGTTCTTATGACAGCATTTGGAAAGCTTACGTAAGGTAGTGATGAGTACCTTATAAAATTTATCTACCGTAAGGAATAATGAGTTTCGCCGTTTCAATCGTATGACTATTAATCATAAATCCCGCCAATGCAGCAGACGGATATAATGGTAAGTCTAAGTTTTCTATGTTCAAAGCGTGAAGTGTAAATGAATAGCGGTGTGGTGCATCACCTGCGGGAGGACAAGGTCCCCCATAACCTTCATTACCATAGTCATTACGTGTTTGCTTTGCAGTGGGAGCAATAGAGTCTATGTTTCCCGAGGCATTTGTTGGCAGGCTAGTCATGGTTGCAGGAATATTATAGATTTGCCAATGCCAGAACCCACTACCTGTTGGAGCGTCAGGGTCAAAGACGGTTAAAGAAAAGCTCTTTGTTTCTTGAGGAGGGTTATTCCAAATCAAAGCTGGAGATTGGTTTTTGCCTGTGCAACCAAAAGAATCATAAATAAATTGCATAGGGATGGTAGGGTTCCTACAATCACTAAGGTCGGGGCTAGAAAGAGTAAAAGTACTCATGGGTCTTAATATCCTTTAGTTGAAACTATGTCATGGAAAAAGTTTAATCACTCTTATTGTATAAGTCTATATTTACTTTCTTCTTAGGTACGTTATACTGCGGGGGTGAAAAATTCAAATACATTATGGGGTAATTATTATTATGTTAATTAGTTTTCTTTTCTTTTTAAGTTTATTTGTGGGTATTGGGTTATTATCTGCAAGTAAAGCAAAAAAAACGAATGCAGATTATTTACTGGCAGGAAACGGGGTCAAACCTTGGTTGGTTGCTTTATCTGCGGTGGCGACAAATAATAGTGGGTTCATGTTTATTGCGATGATTGGTTGGACATATGTTGATGGCCTAGTGACAATGTGGTTTCTATTAGGGTTTATTGTAGGGGATATGCTTGCTTCTGTGTTTATTCATAAAAAAATCCGTAATGTTACTGAAAAGATGGAAGTTTTAAGTTTTGCAGGTGTATTATCCAATTGGAATGGTACGGATTATCGTATTGTGAGGATGGTTTCTGGGCTCATTATTATTGGGTTTTTAGGTACTTATGCAGCAGCACAATTAAGTGCGGGGGGAAAAGGCCTACATGTATTATTAGGTTGGAATTATGATATTGGTGCGATAATTGGAGCCTTTTTGATTCTTCTCTATTGTTTTGCAGGAGGATTACGTGCATCAATCTGGACAGATGCTGCACAATCTTTTGTGATGATATTTGCTATGGCATTATTGCTGTATGTGTCCATTACAGGTGTAGGAGGGTGGGATGAGTTTATAACCGCTTTACGTAATGTGTCGCCAGATTATCTTAATCCTTTGGCGGTTGGCTCGCCTATTGTTGGGGGGGTAGGAGTTGCATTATTCTTTTTAGGGTGGATTTTTGCAGGGTTTGGTGTCATCGGACAACCGCATATTATGGTAAGATTTATGGCTATGGAACATCCTGAAGATATCACAAGAATACGATATTATTATTATATTTGGAGTATAGTGTTCTCTATCTTGACGCTTGGTGTTGGATTAGCAGCACGGTTGATTCTGCCTGAAGTTAGTGGTTTTGATGCAGAACTTGCCTTGCCTGTTTTGGCACAGAATCTTCTGCCAGAAATTCTTGTTGGTGTTGTGTTGGCGGGGTTATTTGCTGCAACTATGTCGACAGCTGACTCGCAAGTTTTAAGTTGTTCTGCAGCTGTTACACAAGATTTTCCTTTGTTCAAATCAGAATCTTATTGGGCAACAAAAATAGCGACAGTTAGTGTGTTAGTTATGGCTCTTCTTATAGCATTGTTTTTTGGAGATAGTGTCTTTGTGTTAGTTACTTTAGCATGGGCGGGGTTAGCATCGGCTTTTGCCCCTTTGTTGACAGTCTACGCTCTCGGAGGTAGGCCATCTGAAAAAACAGTTCTATTAATGATTGTTTTTGGTGTTGGCGCTATGTTGTTGTGGTATAAATTTGAACTAGATAATATTACTTACAAAGCGTTAATTGGTATACTCTTCGGTTTTGTGCCATTCTTTTGGGAAAAATTTGTGTACAGAAAATAAATACTTTATTGTATTTTTATATTGCAAATTTTTATAAAGACTGTATACGATTTTTCTATGTAGTCATGCGTTCTTAAATTAATTTATAAGAGGTATAAACATGAAAACTCAATTGAAGTTAACTATATTTTCTTTAATTCTTAGTGTTATATGTTTCCCAGTGCAGGCGCGCAAGCAGCAAGTGACGATTGTAGGCTCTTCCACAGTATTTCCGTTTTCTACAAAAACTGCAGAAAAGATAGGCAGAACACCAGGAATAAAAACGCCAATTGTAGAATCAACGGGTTCAGGGGGAGGAATGAAGCTTTTCTGTAGTGGTATTGGCAGTCATACGCCTGATATCACTAATGCATCACGGCGTATTAAGCTAAAAGAACTACAAAGATGTCAGCGTAACAAAGTGGATGTTATTGAAGCGATGATTGGTTATGATGGTATTGTATTGGCACATTCTAAAATTCAAGAAAGTATAAATTTGAGTTTCCTACAAATTTATTTGGCAACTGCGGCAAAAGTGCCTAGCCAACGGTGTACTGCTGAAGACTGTAGAATGATAAAGAATCCTTATAAGAAGTGGAGTGATATAGATCCTAAATTACCTAATATAAAAATTGAAATTTTAGGACCACCACCAACTTCAGGAACACGTGACGCTTTTCAAGAGTTGGCAATGGTAAAGGGAGCAAATCATTTTCCTTATTTGGAAGCATTGAAAACAAAAGATAAAAAATTATGGAAAAAATTAACTCAAACTGTACGTAGAGATGGTTATTGGGTTAATTCAGGAGAAAATGATAATTTGCTTGTAAAAAAACTATATGTTAATCCGAACGCTTTTGGTGTGTTTGGGTTTAGTTTCTTAGAACAAAATTCTGATTATATACAGGGTGTCCCTGTAAATGGCATAATGCCAATTTTTCGTAATATTGTTTCAGGAAAATATGGAATTTCACGGTCTTTATTTATCTATATCAAAAATGCTCATCTTGATTGGGTACCTGATATAAAAAAATATTTACAAGAACTCACGAGTGAGAATGCGATGAGTGAAGATGGGTATCTTGTTGATAAGGGTCTTGTGCCGTTACCTTATAAGAAACGTGTGTCTACGAGAAATAAAATTCGTCAAAGAACGTTATTAACAACGAAAGATTTGTATAAATAAGCATTGTGACGATATAAAAAGAGAAACTTTTATGTGTTATAATTTTTCAGGAAGCTTTACATAATGCACTCTGTCAGTTTTGTTATAATATTATTGGGATTGTCATTCCTGGCGTATCTTATGGGGAACAGAGCTATTCGTTCTTCTGTAATTTGTATTGGCGGGAAGCAACATTCTCGTGATGGTTATCATGGTTTATACCTTGCCATGATAGTTTTTATCCCAGCATTGTTGGTGGTTATATTTTGGCAAATGTTTTCTGGTAGTGTGATTGAGTATTTATTAAGGATGCGCGTATTATCACTTGGAACACTTTTAGAAGATGATCTCAATATTACAATGTTGACACTGAAAACAGTGATACAAGATGGGTTAGACCTACAGTTCTTAGATGAGACTTTTCATGAAGTGGTTGTTTATGCTTATAAACTAGAAAATATGTCAAAAGCTTTATTAGGTGTTTTGGTATTGTCAGTGTCTATAGTTCTTTTATATTTTAAAAGAAAAAATATTTCACCTCGGTTTATGGCACGCCATCATGTTGAAAAAATTGTTAATTATTTATTAATCTGTGCAGCTATTATTGCTGTTTTGACGACAGCAGGTATTATTTTATCCTTGGTATTTGAAACAATGACATTTTTTGAATTTGTTAGTGTAAAAGATTTCTTATTTGGAACACATTGGAGTCCGCAAACAAGTGTTCATAGTGATGAAGTTGAACGTAATATTTTTGGTATTATTCCTCTTTTGTTAGGTACGTTGCTTATTACGATCATTGCGATGTTTGTCGCTATACCTATTGGTTTAATGGCTGCTATATATTTATCTGAATATGCGAGTATTATGGTGCGTAATATAGTTAAGCCTGCACTTGAAATATTGGCAGGAATTCCAACAGTCGTATATGGTTTCTTTGCGATTTTATTTGTAGCGCCATTATTTCGGCAGCAAGGTGTAAATTTCAACTTAGATATTTCTTCTGAATCGGCAATAGCAGCAGGGCTGGTTATGGGGGTTATGATTATTCCTTTTATTTCTTCTTTGGCGGATGATATGATTGCGTCTGTTCCAAAAAGTTTACGTGAAGGAGCGTATGCGTTGGGTTCTACGCAAGCAGAAGTGATTAAAAAGGTTGTTTTGCCCGCGGCGTTACCAGGACTGGTTTCTGCTGTTCTACTCGCTGTTTCTCGTGCAATTGGGGAAACGATGATTGTAGTGATGGCAGCTGGTGTATCCGCTAATTTGACAATCAATCCGCTTGAGTCAGTCACGACAGTTACTGTACAAATTGTTATGTTGCTGGTGGGAGACCAAGAATTTGATAGTCCTGCAACATTGGTAGCGTTTGCCCTAGGGCTCGTATTGTTCTTTATTACTTTAGGATTGAATATCGTAGCTCTTTATACTACTCGAAAATATAGAGAACAATATGA
Source organism: uncultured Rhodobiaceae bacterium (assembly GCA_964389695.1). Taxonomy (GTDB): domain Bacteria; phylum Pseudomonadota; class Alphaproteobacteria; order RS24; family RS24; genus CAYMEP01. The sequence goes on from CAYMEP010000020.1 coordinate 11,105, forward strand.
GTAATCAATCTAAATCGTCTTCTTTGTTAAAAAAACGTTATCGTGAGGCACGTCGTTTCCATTTTTATGGTATTATAGCGGTCACTTTTGCTTTATCTATGTTGGCC
>CAYMEP010000021.1:0-11151 GCA_964389695.1 uncultured Rhodobiaceae bacterium
GTCCTGCATGCCACCTTAAATGCTTTGCTCGTTTTGTGAATAAAATACATGGATCTTCATATTCTATAATACCGACTAAAACACACGCTGGCACTAAAGGAGTTATACGCTTAGCTTTAGGATTCAGAATAAAGTCTCCACCTTGGGCCTGTTGATGTTTCCACGCAAAACAGTCCTCTTCTAAAATATTATTACCAATTATATCTAAGATTTTTTTATAATCTTCTAATATCATATTATACGATCCATTTCTTCTTGCTTCATAATTGGAAAGAATATTCCTCCGCTCCATACACCAAAAGTTTTGTCTCCTTCAACGATATGAGTTTGTCCTAATGCAATCAAATCATAAAAAACAGCACGATTGATTAATGCCTCTAATTTTCCCCGTACTAAAACATATGGTCGTGGTACATCTTCTTTTATCTCAAAACGCAAAGGGTGTTTTTCATCTACTTGGAATATATCGTCCATATTAGTCGTAAACTTTATAGTTTGTTTCTGTCCCTGCCCTATTGTTTCCATAAGCACCACAAGAAAAGGAACATCTTCTACTGTTACCAAGATTTTTTCGACAGGAGTCACAAGATAATAACACCCATCGTCCTCATAACGTAGAATACGTGAAAAAAGACGTGCCAACTTTTTACGCCCAATTGGGGAATTATCATAATACCATTGCCCATCAGAGGTAATTCTTAATCCAATATCTCCACAATATGGAGGGTTCCAAAGATGTATAGGTGGCAAATCATTATCACCTATCGCTTGTGTTGCCATTTGGATAACACTTTGAATCCCCTGAATACTCATAATTTTCTACCTACAATCTTATCGCCTTGTTGTAAAATATCTTTTTGAGAGTTTAAACTTCGAATCAACACCCTATTTAAATCAACAGGAGCAGGAGCAATCAAATATGGTGCTTTTATAAATCCAAAAGCACCATAATACTCATAGTCACCAACCAATAATACATATTTTTCTTCTGTTATTTTAACTCGTTCTTGAATCAATAAAAAACTCTCACGAATTAACATTTTTCCTACACCATGACCTTGATTTTTCTTAGAGACGATCAAAGGTCCTAATAATAAGGCATTGATTTTTCCAATCATAATTGTCCAATATTCTATTGAACCTATAATTTGGTTCTGATGATCTTTTGCTAATATAGATAACGTCTGAACCCATGTACTATCTGCACGTAATGTATCGCTCAGCCTAATAGGAATGCTCCCCTTAAATAAACTCTTACGTAGTTGTAGAACTTCTTCTTGATGTGAAATTTCTCTAGGAATAAAAGTATAAGACATATTAAAAGATATAAAAAATATAAATACCGTAAAGGCTTAAAAATATACACGCCATCAAACGTGATAAATACCCTCTAATTGAAAGCATATAGATTCCAAGCAAAGATGACCCTAACATAACCCAAATATCAAAATTTATAATAGAGGGAGGGATATAAAGCGGTTGAATTAAATTTGTGATTCCCAATATAAGTAATATATTTGATAAATTACTTCCAATGACTCCCCCTATAATAACATTTATATTTTTTCGTAAAACAGCAATAATACATATTACCAACTCTGGGATTGAAGTTCCAAAGGCCACAACAGATGCACCTACCATAGCCTGTGACATATTGCATAAATAGGCAAGCTCTATGGCTGAAACAATTAATATTTTTGCTCCCCATAATACAGCCCCCAAGCCACATATAGTAAGTATAAAATATTTTATAATAGAGGATTTCACCCTCTCATCCTCCAAAGCCCCTTCTTGCTTAGAAAAGAAATAAATATAAAGAAAGTAAGTAATAATCATTATAACCATGACAAGCGCGACAGGAAACGTAATAACACCAAATATAACAGCAACTATACAGAACAAAATAGATACCAATGCTAGAATGAACCCATCACGTCTCACATTTTGTATATCCTCATTATCAACACGCAGTGGTCTTATCAATCCACTAACTCCTAGCACAAATAATATATTGGCTATATTACTACCGACAATATTTCCTACTACCAAATCACCGTTACCTTGCGAAGCTGCTTTAATAGACACAACTAATTCAGGCAAAGACGTCCCAAATGCTACTAAAGTCAAACTAATCAGCAAGGGGGAAATTTTCAAATTAAAGGCCAGCGCAGTAGCTGCTGATACAAAAATTTCTCCACCCACACATAATATAATTAATGAAACCACCAACATAAAAATTATATCAAACATAAAACACCCTATTGCTCATCTTATCATTTATGAATATACAAATACATATAGATACTCAATGCAATAATGCAATAATGCAATAATGCAATGATACAACGGGGAATATATTTGTATGAATTATGACGATTATTTTGACCAAGCTTTATCTTCCCTACACGAAGAAGGGCGTTATCGGGTTTTCACTGATCTTGCACGACAAGCTGGACGGTTTCCGCATGCTCTGAATTATGCGACCACCCCCCCAAATGAAATTATTGTTTGGTGTTCTAATGATTACCTTGGCATGGGACAAAACCCACAAATTGGTACAGCTATGAAACATGCTATTGAAACTCTTGGATCTGGTGCAGGCGGAACAAGAAATATTTCAGGAACACATCATTTAATTTTACAATTAGAAACAGAATTGGCACATTTACATGATAAAGCGGCTGCTTTGGTATTTACATCAGGTTATGTATCGAATGAAGCTACTCTTGCTACGATTGGGAAACTCATCCCTAACTGCGTCATATTATCAGACGAACATAATCATGCCTCAATGATCGCAGGTATCCGCAACTCAAAAGCAAAAACACACATTTGGCGTCATAATGACCTTGCACATTTAGAAGAATTACTTAAAGGCATTGAGACAGATTGTCCAAAAATTATTGCGTTTGAAAGTATTTACTCTATGGATGGCGATATTGCCCCTATTCGTGAAATTTGTGCTTTAGCCAAACAATATAACGCGATGACATATCTGGATGAAGTTCACGCAGTTGGCATGTATGGACCTAGCGGTGGAGGAATTGCTGACTTAGAAAACTTAATGCCTCAAATTGATATTATTGAAGGTACCTTAGCCAAAGCTTTTGGTATTATGGGGGGATATATCACCGCTCGTTCCAATATTATTGATGCTGTACGCTCCTACGCACCTGGATTTATTTTCACGACAACACTTCCACCCGCGATTACAGCCGGTGCCATTGCGAGTGTCCGTTATTTAAAGAATGCCCATGATTTACGAGCCAAACACCAAGAAAGAGCCAACATACTCAAATCTAAATTAAAAGCAGCTAACCTTCCCTTATTACCCACCAAAACACATATTGTACCTTTGATGATAGGTGATCCTGTTTTATGTAAGAAAGCTTCTGATCTTTTACTTAGAAAGCATAACATTTATATTCAACCAATCAATTACCCAACTGTACCAAGAGGTACAGAACGCCTTCGTATCACGCCTACCCCACTACATGATAACGATATGATGGATGATTTAGTCAGTGCCTTAATGGACACTTGGAGAGAACTTAATATACCAATAAAAACAACCGCCCCTTTATATAAAAATGTTATTACAAAGTAATAGTATATTTTATGTCTCAGAAAATAGGATTATTACTTGTTAACCTCGGCACACCTCAAAAACCAGAGGTCAAATATGTTAAAAAATATTTAAAAGAATTTTTGAGTGATCGACGAGTCATTGAAATGCCTCCTATTCTCTGGCAACCAATTTTACGTGGAATTATTTTAAATACACGACCTAAAAGGTCGACAAAAGCCTACCGTAAAATATGGAATCAAGAATATAATGAAAGTCCTTTACGCCTTATCACGAAACAACAGGCAGACTCTTTACAAGAAGCTATTGGAAACACTATACGAGTAGACTACGCTATGCGTTACGGCACTCCTTCAATTTCTGAAAAATTGCAAAAAATGCAAGAACAATCCTATACTCACATTTGTGTTATGGCTTTATATCCACAATATAGCGCCACAAGTACTGCCTCCGTTTATGATGAAGTATTTCGTGTTTTACAAAAAATGCGTTGGCAACCCACAATACGCACCTCCAGTCCTTGGTATAAGGATCCACTATATATCAGCGCTCTTGCAGAACAAGTCACAACACATCTAAAAGAAACAAACGCTATAGAAAAACTGATTGTTTCTTTTCATGGTATTCCTAAATCCTATTCAGAAAAAGGTGACCCTTATTACAATCATTGTATACAAACAGCAGAACGGTTACGTGAAGCCCTCAATATGAGTAAAGATACATTAAAACTCACTTTCCAATCTCGTTCCAAACCACAAAAATGGTTAGAACCTTACACAGATATTACGGTTAAAAATATGGCTAAGAATGGCATCAAAAACATTGCTGTTATTACTCCAGGGTTTATAAGTGACTGCCTAGAAACACTAGAAGAAATAGATATTAGCTTACGAGAAACATTTCTTAAATATGGTGGACAGAAGTTTACCGCTATACCATGTCTAAATAATACCAATTCGAGTATCAACATTTTACTCAAACGAGCAAAAATAGAACTTGCTGGATGGATATAATTCCTATTATATTCTAATCAATACTATATTAAGGAGTATTCATTATAGCACATACACCAAAAATCATAATTTATACTATCAAATCCTGTCCTTATTGTGATAAGGCACTCGATCTTTTAGATAAAAAGGAATGGTCTTATGAACATATTGATGTCACGGGTCAACCAAGTCTACGTCAAATGGTAAAAGAAAAGGCTAATGGACAAACAACCGTACCTCAAATTTTCTTTGATAACACGCATATTGGTGGCTGTGATGATCTATATGCAAAAGACAACACAGGTGAATTAGATAAACTTTTTTCCTAATTTATACCTAATTCCATATTACGATTAATATGAACATTTAGTAACAATCCCATACCTATCATCATAGATATAAAAGCCGTACCTCCATAAGATAAAAACGGTAATGGCACACCTACTACAGGCAATAACCCTGTTACCATAGCAATATTAACGAATACATATATAAATAAGATCCAACATACCCCTACGCTAATAATTCTTCCAAAATAGTTACGTGTATTAACCATAATACTATAACCAATCAGCACAATACTTATATATAACAGCAATAATATAACACACCCAACGAATCCCATTTCTTCAGCAAACATTGTGAAAATAAAATCTGTATGCTGTTCTGGTAAAAAGTTTAAATGACTTTGTGTTCCTTTTAATAAGCCTTTTCCATAGGTACCACCTGAGCCTATGGCAATTTTTGACTGTAATATTTGATAGCCTGCTCCCAAAGGGTCATTTTCTGGATTCAAAAAAGTTAGAACACGTTGTTTTTGATAAGCATGTAAATTCCACCATAAACTCAATACAACTGGCACCAGACTTACACTAAAAAAAACAAAATATATCCAAGAAACATTACACAAGAACAATATCCCAGCTCCTGTCAAAATAAATAAAATAGCCGTTCCTAAATCAGGTTGATGAAAAATTAACCCTGCAGGCAAAATAATCATTAGACATGGGGTGATAAGCCATAATATATGAGACACTCTATGTACCGGTAAATTATGATAATAACGTGCTAAGGCTAGCACCAAAGAAAGGCGCATCAAATCTGCTGGTTGCAACTGAAAAAAAGTAAAATCTAGCCACCTTTGAGCACCCATATTTGTTACACCAAATAATTCAACGGCAATCAATAAAGACAACGTAAATCCAAAAAGTGGGTAAGCAAGCATAAACCATAATCGTAAATCGCTCAATGCAATCACAAACATGATAAAAAAACCCAATACACACCAAACCATTTGACGTGTAGCCCAAGTACCAAAATTACCATCAGATACAGAGTATAACATAGATACTCCAACTGCTGATAATAGCACTAATAAACCAATTAACCCCCAGTGCAAATGAAGAAATTTATCACGAAGTGTCATGCGGTGTATGGAACGCTTTAAAGGTATCGAATTCATAGCTCTACTCTTTACTTTGCAAATATAGTTTTTCTTTTTGTTCCATACGTAACTGAGACCGCTTTAACACCTGTTTCATAACATCACGTGCAACATATGTCGCAGGGGTTGATTTTCCAGCATGCTCTAAAACAACAGAAATAGCATATTTAGGTTTATCATAAGGTGCAAAACCTATAAATAAAGCATGGTCACGCAAATTTCTGTCTAAATCCTTATTTTCTACAACCCCTTCCTTTCTTTCGAGTTCTGAAATTCTTCGAACTTGGACAGTTCCTGTTTTACCCGAAAGCCTTTGCCCTTTATATAATAATTGCCCACCGCTAGCCGTACCATCTCCATCATTTACAGAACCCCACAATGCTCTTTTTATAAACTCTATATGCTGTGGCTTCACATCTAGAGGTTTTTTATGCATTGAAATATATTTTGGGTTGTGTATTTCATATTGAAAATGAGGTTGCACTTCGTACCCTCCATTAACAAAACGTGATATCATCACTGCTAACTGTAACGGTGTTGTTAAAACATAACCTTGTCCAATTCCAGTAATAATCGTTTCACCTTTTTGCCATGTTTCTCCTATATTATGCTTTTTCCATTTCTTTCCTGGCATTACCCCACTTTTTTCACCTTGAATATCAATATTTGTTTTCACCCCTAAACCAAAACGTTTTCCCATATCTTCAATAAGGTCAATACCTATAAGGTTGGACAATTCATAAAAATAAGTATCACATGAATATTTTAATGCATCATATAAGTTCATGTCTCCATGTCCTTTTGGTTTCCAGCAATGAAATACATCAGTTCCCAAAGAATATTTACCTGAGCATTCTATAGTCTCTTTTGTATGGATTATACCTTGCTCTAATGCTACCAAAGCAACAATGATTTTGAATGTAGACCCTGGAGAGTATTGACCTGAGACAGCCTTGTTTAATAAAGGGTTATAAGGGTTATAACGCAATGTATCCCATTCTTTTTGACTCATACCTAGATGAAATAAATGAGGGTCAAAGCTTGGTGTTGAAACCAAAGATACGATCTCACCCGTTTGTGTATCCATAACGACCACAGACCCATTATAGTTTTTCATTCTTTTATGAGTATAGTTTTGTACCTCTTGATCTAGGGTAGTGATTAAATCATCACCAGCTTTCCCTTGTGTAACAGACAATTCTCGTATCACCCGTCCAACACTGTTCACTTCTACACGTCTAACACCATCTACCCCAAGCAATTTTTTATTAAACTGCTTTTCGAGACCTATTTTACCTTGTAGCTTATACCGTTGTTTAACAACGTTTTCACGATCAAAAATACCAACATAACCAACTATATGAGCATCTATTTCACCAAATGGATAAGAGCGAACTGAGCCAACATAAGGGTCTATACCATGCATGTTCATGCTATAAAGGTTGACATTAGCAAACTCTTCCCAGGTTAAATTATGTATAATTGGTATAATATCCCCTGTATTTGCTTTCAAAAATTCAGCGATAATATATTGTTTTCTCTTTGCAGAGATTTTTATAACTTTACTTAAATAGTTCAATGACTTCACGACATCAATTACTGGGTTGACCAATAATACAATTTGAAAATTCGGTACGTTTTTAGCCATCTCTATACCAAAAAGGTCTACTATACACCCTCGTGCTGGTAAAACAGGTTCTATATTAATTCTATTCTCATCCGCCAATATACTATATTCATCCGCTTGACTAATCTGCAGAAAATGTAACCTCGAAAATAAAACACCAAACAAACCAAGCTGAGCTACCCCAATCATAGTCGCCCTTCTAAGTAAATTTGGACTTGGGTTATTATCTCGCATAATAGCTTATTTACTCATATCAAGATTAACAAGATAGCTCTCTATACGAATAAGAATAAAATAATAAAATGGAAAAATGAAAATATTAGCTACATAAGCTGGCATTATACTCTTCCATACTATATTCCCTTGAGATAATAAATTTATGCCTACCACCATCATAATATAAACTAACGTGGATACTAAACTAAATACAATCCATCTGCCCCAAAAGCTATTTGGATACCAGAAGCCTGTTTGAAAACTCACAACTAACTTACATAATAAGAACCCTAATACCCACAAACCTAGTGGTGTACCAGAAATTAAATCTTCTAAAATACCGAGAATAAATACACTCCGCAAAGAGAACCGTTCTTCCGTAAGATTAACCCAAAAAATAACTGTCATCAATAAAAAAGATGGCATATATCTTGTGATAAATAGATCACCTGTAATTTTTGTAGCAAACAATGCAAAAAGAGCAATAACAATTGGAATACCAGACAATTTAGAAAAGAAACTATTTGTTTCACTATATAATTTATTATGTTCTTTCATAATTTGTTCTTTAATTCAGGTCTGTTTTTGGCGGTTTAATAAACCATAATAACTCTGTATATCCTTAGGTGGTAAAGCGAGCTCATTGTTCACCACACGAACTAAAAATAAATTATTTAGATCATCTGCTAGTTTAATAAATGCTTGCCCTTCTTCATCAATACCAACATTTCCTATAAATAATTCTGAGGGTAGTCCTTGTAACCTAGCAACAAACACTTTATCTCCCTCAGATATTTTTTGTTCACCTGACATAAACTCAAACACAGGATAATTTGTATTATTTCCACGCATAATTGCCTGTATATCCTTATTTTCAACCCGTATAGGTATACGACTACTCAAATCTGTTAAGAATAGAACACGACTAGAGTTCACTCCTGTTGCAATCACCCGCCCCACTAAGGCCCGAGAACCAACAACAAAATCTCCAACCCCAACCTTACCATAGCGTCCTATATTGATCAAAAATGTACGAATAAAAGTACCACCCATATCTGCACTAACATGTGCGGCAATGAAACTATATTCAGGAGGTAATGTTAATTCTAAAAGTGTTTCATACTCTTGGAATCTTCGGTTCTTTGTGATTGTCGCTTGTTTCCAGCGTAAAAGCTCATCTCTTTCTACACGCAATTTCTCATTTTTTTCATATAAATTAATATGATTATTAAATTTCTTATATAGATTACTTGCCATGACAAAAGGACGCGACAAAACATATTGTATAGGAGAACTAATATCTGTAACAATTTGTCCTATTCGATTAACAAACGATTTTTGACCAGAAACAAAATATAATAGAGCAAAAGTAAATAAGAAATAAATAAAGAGCCTAATAAACTTTTTTTCACGCACGTCTTTTCGATACGTCTTATTTTTTCTAGCAAAACTCACGCCTTAACCTTAATAAGCTGAAGACAATACATGTTGCATTGTTTTAATATGTTCTAAAGTACGTCCTGTACCTAAGACAACACAAGACAAGGCTTCATCAGCAATACAAACTGGTAATCCTGTTTCATCACGTAAAACTTGTTCAAGATTACCCAATAATGCTCCCCCTCCTGTTAACATAATACCCTTATCTACAATATCTGCTGCTAATTCAGGAGGTGTTGCTTCTAATGCCACTTTTACGGCCTCTATAATTGCTCCAACAGGTTCAGATAAACTTTCAACAACTTCTTTTTGAGAAATTGTTATTTGTCTTGGCACACCATTCATTAAGTCTCGCCCTTTAATGTCTAATGTTTTTATTTTATCACCTTTTTGGATAGTTGCCGCCCCAATTTCTTTTTTCACCCGTTCTGCACTAGATTCTCCAATCAACAAATTATGATTACGACGAATATATGCAATAATTGCTTCATCCATTTTATCCCCGCCCACACGGACAGAACGAGAATATACAATACCCCCTAGACATAGAACAGCAACCTCTGTTGTTCCACCACCAATATCTACAATCATAGAACCTGTTGGTTCCGTAACAGGTAGATCTGCACCAATCGCTGCTGCCATAGGTTCTTCAATCAAATAAACTCTTCTTGCACCTGCCGACAAAGCACTTTCTTGAATTGCACGCCGTTCTACGGTCGTTGCCCCTGATGGCACACAAATAACAACTTGTGGGTTCACAAAACTACGTCGATTATGAACTTTCAAAATAAAATGTTTAATCATTTCTTCTGCAATATCAAAATCAGCGATAACACCATCACTCATTGGACGAATCGCTTCTATATCACCTGGAGTCCGACCGAGCATTAACTTAGCTTCATCACCAACTGCTAAAACCGTTTTACGACCTTTATTATCTAGAATCGCAACAACCGATGGCTCATTCAAAACAATCCCTCTGCCTTTAACATAAACTAATGTATTGGCTGTACCCAAATCAATTGCCATATCTGCAGAAAACATCCCAAATAATCGTTCAAACATTTTATATCCTTTAACTGTACTAATCTAAGTCTAGTCCGTAACTTTACTACATATATAACTCTTATCTCTTAAACACTTCAAAGTCTATGTAAATTCCGTTTTTCTGACAATTTATTTAAAGCCATAACATATGCACAGACAGATGCCACTATAGTATCTGTATTAACACCTCGGCCTGTTGCTATTGTACCATCTTCTTGTAATCTTACACTGACTTCAGCTTGAGCATCTGTTCCACCAGTGACAGCATGGACTTGGTATAATTGCAAAGACGCCTTTGTTTTTGATAAAAGTTTAATGGCATTAAATGTCGCATCAACTGGTCCATCACCTGTTGTTTCCACATCTACAACTTCTCCTTTTATATCTAAGGTTAAGTGTGCTGTTTGCACTGCTTCCGATCCTGCAGTAACATGTAAAGATATAAATTTGATATCCTCATTACCTTGTACCATTTCATCTGTAAGTAATATGATTAAATCTTCATCAAATAATTTCTTTTTTTTATCAGCAAGTGCTTTAAATCGTTCAAATACATCTTGAAATTGCGTTTCTGATACCTGATACCCTAAGTCTTCTATTTTTGACCGTAAGGCATGCCTACCTGAATGTTTTCCTAGCACAAGTGCAGATTTTGGAATGCCGACAGACTCCGGCACCATAATTTCATAAGTATTTTGATTTTGTAACATACCATGTTGATGTATTCCACTTTCATGTGCGAAGGCATTTTTACCAATAATAGCCTTATTATATTGTACTGGGAATGCTGTCACAGATG
>CAYMEP010000022.1:0-10628 GCA_964389695.1 uncultured Rhodobiaceae bacterium
GATACAATATTAGAACGTCTAATCGCAATTAGAAATGAGATGTTTAATTTTGATGAGTAGATAATGAGATGTTTGGTAAAAAACATTCAGATAGGATATTATGATGGCAACAGAGACTAAAAAAACCAAAACCAAAACGACAACCAAAACCAAAACCAAAACCAAAACTATTAATGCTTCATTGATTGATATGGATGTAGATATCAAAAATATGGTAAAATTATCCACACAACGTGGTTTCTTTTTGCGTAGTGAATTAGATACTGTTTTATCTCCTGATTTGTACTCAGCGAAGAAGATAAAGAGTATCATGGTTGAGATTGCAAAAATGGATTTGAAGATAGTTGAGCATGAAGACTTAACTGACTTAGAAGGTATCGATGATAACAATGTGGAAGACACCCACGACGGTGAAGGTAGTATTGTTAAAATGGGTAATAACTCGGTTGAAAAAACTGCATCTAGTAAAGTGGTTATGGATCGAACAGATGACCCTGTGAGAATGTATTTACGTGAAATGGGCGCAGTGGAGTTACTTTCACGTGAAGGTGAAATTGCGATTGCTAAAAGGATTGAGAAGGGGCAAGAGGCAATGATTTCTGGTTTATGTCAAAGTCCATTAACGTTCCAAGCAATTATTATTTGGCAAGAAGAGTTGAATAGTGGGACAATTTTATTGCGAGATATTATTGATCTTGACGCCACCCTAGCGGGACCTGATGTCAAGAAAGTAGACCGAAGTGCTGAAGGCGCTGCACCACCACCATCTGGTGCGCCCTCTGGTGAAGCCGAAGGTGTGCCAAGTGATGATATAGATGACGCAAATCATATGTCACTTGCTGCATTAGAAGAAGAATTAAAACCACAGGTATTAGAGATATTTTCTGATATTGCCAAAACATATAAAAAACTAAGAAAATTACATGATCAAAATGTTGGGCTACAACAAAAAAATCAAGAATTAACGAAAGCTCAACAAACACGTATGGAAAAATTTACTGAAGAAATTATTGATAAAGTTAGACAGTTATCTTTTAACTCTTCTCGTATCGATGCTTTGTTAGAACAATTATATAGTATTAATAAGCAAATTTTACTTTTGGAAACAAAGATTTGGCGTTTAGCAGACCATTCTGGGTTGGATCGTGAAGACTTTCTAAAACAATATAGAGGTAATGAATTAGAAATATGTTGGACAGAACGTGTTGCTAAGATAGGTAGTAAAGGTTGGAAAAGCTTTATTGCTGACAATCAAGAAGGCGTTAATGAATTGCGTGAAGAAATCCGTGAATTGATTAGTGATACAGGTGTTGACCTTACGTCTTATCGTCAAATTGTACGCATGGTACAAAAAGGAGAACGGGAGTCTCAAATCGCAAAAAAAGAAATGGTCGAGGCCAATTTACGTTTGGTAATTTCTATTGCAAAAAAATATATGAACCGAGGCCTACAATTTCTAGATTTGATCCAAGAAGGTAATATTGGTTTAATGAAGGCTGTAGATAAGTTTGAATATCGTAGAGGTTATAAATTTTCTACTTATGCAACATGGTGGATTCGACAGGCTATTACTCGATCTATTGCGGATCAAGCACGGACGATACGGATTCCTGTACATATGATTGAAACAATTAATAAATTGATGAGAACATCAAGGCAGATGTTACATGAAATTGGACGAGACCCTACCCCAGAAGAGCTTGCCGAGAAACTATCTATGCCTTTGTCAAAAGTGAGAAAAGTTCTGAAAATATCTAAAGAGCCAGTAAGTTTGGAAACACCAATCGGAGATGAAGAAGAGCGTAACTTGGGTGACTTCATTGAAGATGAGAATGTTGTTTTACCTGTGGATGTGGCAATTCATTCTAATTTACGTGAAGCAACAACACGTATTCTTGCTTCATTAACACCACGTGAAGAACGTGTTTTGCGTATGCGATTTGGAATTGGTATGAATACAGACCATACATTGGAAGAAGTTGGACAACAATTTTCGGTGACTCGAGAACGTATACGACAAATTGAAGCAAAAGCTTTGAGAAAATTAAAGCATCCTTCTCGTTCACGGAAGTTACGGAGTTTTCTTGACAATTAGGGCATAATAGTAGAAATTCACTGATAATTAAATTTATAAAGTAATTTTATACGCGAATGAGGTTGTCATAATGATGTTAAACATGATGAAAGCGAAAATTCATCGTGCACAAGTAACACAATGTGACTTGTATTACGAAGGCTCGATTTCTATCGATCGTGATTGGATGGATGAGGTAGGAATACTACCTTATGAACAAGTGGATGTATTAAATATCAATACGGGCATACGTTTTACGACATATGCTATTGAAGCACCACGAAAATCAGCTATGATTGGTATTAATGGTGCAGCTGCCAGATTAGCGCAAAAGGATGACTTAGTTATTATCATTTCCTATTGTCAGATGACGCAAGAGGAAGCAAAAAAGTATCAACCGAAAGTATTGACCCCAAAAAGGTAAATAAAAGAGGTAAAGGGCCTGTAGCTCAGTTGGTTAGAGCAAACCGCTCATAACGGTTTGGTCGCAGGTTCGAGTCCTGCCGGGCCCACCATCTTTTTGTTTGATGATGTAGAAAGTTATGTATATTAGAAATAATTTTGTAAGGATGAAGTGATATGGCCTCTTATCAATATGTTTATGTTATGGACGGGTTATCAAAAACCTATGCTGGAGGTAAGCAGGTTTTAACAGATATAAGATTGTCATTTTTGCCAGGAGCAAAAATAGGAATTGTTGGGGTTAATGGTTCAGGAAAATCTACTTTATTGAAAATTATGGCTGGTATAGACCAAGAATATACGGGAGAGGCATGGACTGCTGATGGTATAAAAGTTGGATACCTTGAACAGGAACCACAATTAAACCCTGAAAAAAATGTATTGCAAAATGTTATGGAAGGTGTGGCAGATAAACAGGCTTTAGTAGCACGATACAATGAATTGGCTATGAATTATTCAGATGAAACTGCTGAAGAAATGGGTGTATTACAAGATAAACTTGATTCCCAAAATTTATGGGATTTAGACAGTCAAGTGGAACAAGCTATGAATGCTCTACGTTGTCCAGACCCAGAGGCTACGATTGATAATCTATCAGGGGGTGAAAAGCGTCGAGTTGCATTATGTAAATTATTATTAGCAAAACCTGACATCCTTTTACTTGATGAACCAACAAACCATCTTGATGCAGAAACTATAGCATGGTTACAGCATTATCTTATCGATTATGCAGGAACGGTTATTTTGGTAACTCATGACCGTTATTTCCTTGAACAAGTTACAAATTGGATTTTAGAATTAGATCGAGGAAACGGGTATCCTTTTGAAGGAAGATATTCAGACTGGTTAGAACAAAAGCAAAAACGTTTAGTACAAGAAGCACGGGAAGATAAATCTCGTGAACGTGTTGTATCACGTGAATTAGAATGGGTGCGTTCTTCACCGAAAGCACGTCAGGCAAAAAGTAAAGCACGGATTAGTGCATATGAGGATATGCTAGAGAACAAAGGAAAAGATTCTATCGGACAGGCACAAATTTCTATTCCTTCTGGTGACCGTCTTGGCGGTGTAGTTTTGGAAGCAGAAGGTTTGGTGAAAGGGTTTGACGATAAATTATTGATTGATAATTTATCCTTTAAATTGCCTCCTGGAGGAGTCGTGGGTGTGATTGGACCAAATGGTGCAGGAAAAACTACGCTTTTCCAGATGTTGACAGGTGCGGATACTCCTGATTCAGGAACATTAAAAATAGGGGAAACTGTCAAAATTGGTTATGTTGATCAAAGCCGAGACCATTTAGAAGGTAATAAAACTGTATGGGAAGAAATTTCTGATGGTAACGATATTATCGATTTGGGAAATAAGAGAGAAATGAGTTCACGTGCTTATGTTGGTGCCTTCAATTTTCGAGGAAGTGATCAACAAAAGAAAGTTGGGTTATTATCGGGTGGAGAACGTAATAGAGTGCATTTAGCAAAAATGTTACGTACTGGGTCTAACTTATTGCTTTTAGATGAGCCAACTAATGACTTAGATGTAGATACATTGCGAGCTTTAGAAGATGGGTTAGAACAATTTGCTGGTTGTGCGGTCATTATTAGTCATGACCGTTGGTTTTTAGATCGTTTGGCAACACATATTCTTGCTTTTGAAGGGGATAGTCATGTGGAGTGGTTTGAAGGAAACTATAGTGATTATGAAGTAGATAGGACTAGGCGTTTAGGACCAGATTCAGGTGTTCCAAAGCGTATCAAATACAAACAGTTTAGCCGTTAATTTTACTTATGTATTTTTTATTCATCAATTAATTGTTTGACGTAGTTGTTTTAGTAAGTTATCGAAATCTCCACGATTATTTTTCAAAATGGATACAATCATATCACGTCGTTCTTGGATAAACCATATACCTAAGACTCGGATGTCAAAAATTTTATATTCGCCTGATTTCTTTTGGATAACCCACCAATCGACTTTGATTGGTTCTTTTAATCCTTGAGAAGTAATTTGTGTTGAAACAATTATATTTTTCTTTTTCTGTTGCTGTTTTAGAATATGAATTTTTGAATCTAAAGTTTTTGATTCAGAAATATCAGAAAAACGGTGTATAAATATTTTTGTGATGAGTGTTTTTGTGAGAGTAATATATTGTTGAAATGTTTCTTTTGGTATTTTTCTTCCATAAGCCCCGAGAGTAAACCTCCCTATCTTTCTTTCATCAAAGTGGGTGGCAAGAATCTCTTTTATTTTTTGTTCTGAGTTATTTTCTGTTGATATGGTTGTAACAATTTTTTCATATACTGTTGATATAAGTTGATTCACTTGCTTATTATTTTGACTATACGTTTTTGTTGGTATTACAAGTAATATACAGAATAAAAAAGATGTAATTATAAATTGTTTTCTATAGTTCATGGATTATCCTCATCTTCATCAAAATCAAAGTCAAAATCAAGAATATCAAGATTTGGCAAATCATCTATATCTAATTGGTCATTAAGAATCTCATTTTGTCTGTTTTGGGTGTATAAGCTACGTAATGTGGCATAATAGTCACTCGATGTTGCCTCTGTGTCGTCTAAAAACTTTAAAGCATTAGCACGAAGTTGTATGTTTTTTAAGTATAAGGAGTATGAAAGGTTTTTTCTGCTGATAATAGGGGTATATATTAATGTTCTTATTGTTATATCTAATAAGGAACCGAAAAGGTCACGAGGGTTTGTAGGACCAATTATGGGTAAAAATAAAAATGGTCCGCTATCGATACCATAAATAGCTAAAGTTTGTCCAAAATCTTCAGTTTTTGTAGGTTCTATACCAATTCTGTCAGCAATATCAAGTATTCCTAGTAACCCTAAGGGTGTATTGATGGTAAAGCGTGAAAGGCTAATGAGAGCGGGTTTCCATTGTCCTTGCAACATATGATTGAGTGCTATGAGTGGTGTTCTCATATTGTTAGCAGCATTAGTGATTCCTTTTTGTACTAAGTCAGGGGTAATGAAATTATATGTTTGGGCGATTGGTTTGGTAATGGTACGATCTAGTACTTGATTAATAGAAAACATGTTACGGTTAAAAGATTCATAAGGGTCGTGAGCAACTGTTGTGCCAGTTCTGCTACAGGATATTAAAGATAGCGATAAAATCGATATGGTTATTGAATTTTGTAAACACTGTCGGAGTTCCATTTAGAGTATATTCCTTATTTTAGACTTATGTCGTAAAATGTTTTATTTATCAAAAAAAAATCGTATAAGCAATGTATTAAGAAAATAATATAGTAACGTATAAATTATATAAAGCATGAAAAGGAAATTAAAATGGATATTTCTTTTGAATTTTTTCCACCAAAAACAGAAAATATGGAAATATCATTGTGGAATACGCTTGAAGTTTTACGTTCTTTGAAACCAAAATTTGTTTCTGTAACTTATGGCGCGGGAGGTACGACACGTGAACGCACACATCTTTGTGTAAAGCGTTTGATTGAGGAAACAAATTTGAATGTTGCTGCTCATCTTACTTGTGTATCTGCTAGTAAGAGTGAGGTTCACAATGTGATTGAAGATTATAAAAATTGTGGTGTAAAGTCTATTGTTGCTTTACGAGGGGATATGCCTGATATGGGTGAATTTACACCTCACCCACAAGGGTATAAAAGTTCTATTGAATTAGTCGAATATCTCAAAGAGACAGATGATTTTGAAATTTTTGTGAGTGCCTATCCTGAAAAACACCCTCAGTCAGTTTCAGAAGAAAATGATATAAATTTTTTAAAAACAAAAATACAGGCAGGGGCTACCTGTGCAATGACTCAATTTGCTTTTGATATAGATATATTTTTACGGTTTAGGGATCGATTGTCAAAAGCAAAAATTGAGACGCCAATGATGTTAGGGATTATGCCGACAACTAATTTCGAATCTGTATGTAATATGGCAAAGAAATGTGGGGCAACGATTCCTAAAGACCTTCTTTCTCTTTATGAAGCTGTGGAAGATATTGAAACAAGAAAAAAAATTGCTATAGAATTTGCAGTAGAACAATGTCTGTCATTAAAAAAAGAAGGGTTTGATGCCTTTCATTTTTATACTTTGAATCAAGCTGACTTTACAAAATCTGTCTGTAATGCTTTAGGAGTTTTATAATGAGTCAATGGACAAGACAGAGCCGTTTAGAGGCTTTACCACTTTTAGCAAAAAAACAGATACTCGTGCTCGATGGAGCTATGGGAACAATGATACAAAATTATAATCTTACTGAAGAAGACTATAGAGGGGAACGTTTTGCAAAATACTCTCAAGATATTAAAGGAAATAATGATATCTTATCCCTGACAAAGCCTGAGGTGATTGTCGAGATCCATAGAGGGTTTTTAAACGCAGGTGCTGATATTATTGAAACCAATACATTTTCTTCAACCAGTATTGCCCAATCTGATTATGGCATGGAAGCACTGGCTTATGAATTGAATATGGAATCTGCACGATTAGCACGTAAAGTTTGTGATGAGATGGAAACCCAGAACCCAGAACGTCCACGTTATGTCGCAGGAGCGATTGGTCCAACAAATAGAACAGCTTCTTTATCGCCTGATGTGAATAATCCAGCCTTACGTAACGTGACTTATGATGATTTATATGAAGCCTATTGTGAAGCAAGCCGAGGTTTGATTGCAGGTGGCGTTGATCTTATTTTAGTAGAAACTATTTTTGATACACTTAATGCTAAAGCTGCGGTTCATGCTGTTCAAGATGTATATGAAGAAATAGGAATCACTTTACCTTTAATGGTTTCTGGGACGATTACAGATCGTTCAGGACGAACATTGTCGGGACAAACGATCGAGGCCTTTTGGTATTCTTTACGTCATGCGAATGTTTTTTCTATTGGTTTAAATTGTGCCTTAGGTGCAGAGGAAATGCGTCCTTATGTGACAGAAATCGCACGTATTGCTGATACACTGGTTTGTGTCTATCCAAATGCAGGTTTGCCTAATGAATTTGGTGAATATGACCAAACTCCAAAGATGATGTCTGAAATTGTGTCTTCTTTTGCAGAGGAAGGTTTGGTAAATATATTAGGCGGGTGTTGTGGGACAACGATTGAGCATATTTCTGAAATTGCAAAAAAAAAAAAAAATCGGCCTCCTCGCATTGTACCTCAAATTGAGCCTCAATTACGTTTGTCTGGCTTAGAGGGGTTTACACTTAGCAAAGAGATTGTATTTGTGAATGTTGGGGAACGTACAAATGTAACGGGATCTGCTCGGTTTTTAGAGTTAATTAAGGAAGGTGATTTGAATGCGGCATTGGAAGTGGCAAGGCATCAGGTTGAAAATGGAGCACAAATTATTGATGTGAATATGGATGAAGCCATGTTGGACTCTAAAGAAATCATGAAGCATTATCTTAATTTATTAGCCACAGAGCCTGATATTGCACGTGTTCCGATTATGATCGATAGTTCTAAATGGGAGGTCATTGAAGCGGGATTAAAAACGACTCAAGGAAAATCTATTGTGAATTCTATTTCTTTGAAAGAGGGAGAAGAGAATTTTAAAAAACAGGCAAAAGCTTGTATGCGTTATGGTGCTGCCGTTGTCATTATGGCATTTGATGAAAAAGGACAAGCCGATACTGCAGATAGAAAATTTGAAATCTGTGAGCGTTCTTATAATATTTTAACAAAAGAATTACAGTTTCCGCCAGAAGATATTATTTTTGACCCTAATGTTTTTGCTGTGGCAACAGGGATTGAAGAACATAATCATTATGCGATGGATTTTATTGATGCAGTCACAAAGATTCGTAAGAATTTGCCTTTTGTTCATGTGTCTGGAGGTGTATCTAATGTTTCATTTTCATTTCGTGGTAATGAATTTGTTCGTAAGGCGATGCATTCTGCTTTTTTATATTATGCGATTGCAGCTGGTATGGATATGGGGATTGTCAATGCGGCACAATTAACGATTTATGAAGATCTTGATCCAAAATTAAAACGTGCTGTTGAAGATGTTGTATTGAATAAAGATAATGAAGCAACGGAAAGGTTATTAGATCTTGCAGAACAGTATCGTGGTGAAAAGAGCAAAAGCAAGACTGTTGATTTGTCATGGCGTGAGAAGAAGGTAAGTGAACGTATAAAACATGCTTTGGTGAATGGAGTTTCTGAATTTATTGAACAAGATGCCGAAGAAGCACGTCTTGAGCTGGGTGAACCTATTCATGTGATTGAGGGACCTTTAATGGATGGCATGAATTATGTTGGTGATTTATTTGGTGAAGGTAAAATGTTTTTACCACAAGTTGTGAAATCAGCTCGGGTGATGAAAAAGGCGGTGGCTTATCTTGAACCATTTATGGATAAAGGGCAGAAAACATCAAATAATGGCAAAGTGTTGATGGCAACTGTTAAAGGAGATGTCCATGATATTGGAAAAAATATTGTGGGTGTCATTTTGCAATGTAATAATTATGAAGTCATTGATATGGGTGTGATGGTTCCTATGAAAGACATTATTGCTATGGCGATAAAAGAAAAAGTCGATATTATTGGGCTTTCAGGGTTAATTACCCCTAGTCTTGATGAAATGTGTTATGTCGCTGCTGAAATGGAACGAGAAGGTCTGAATTTTCCTCTTTTAATTGGAGGCGCAACGACCTCAAAAATTCATACTGCGGTGAAAATAAATCCACATTATCAAAAAGGACAAGCTATTTATGTTGCTGATGCTAGTCGTGCTGTCGGGGTTGCAAATAAATTGCTTTCTAAAGAAAAATCGGTGGTATATCAAAAAGAGATTGATGATGAATATAAAAAAATGGCAGAACGTCATGCCAAAAACAAAACAGAGAGAAAAAGTTTAACGTTAGAAAACGCTCGTAAAAACTCCTTCAAACCAGAGTTTAATCATTATAAGCCTGTAAAACCTCATCTCTTAACAACAAAGGTTTTTCAAAATTATGACTTATCTGCCTTACGACCTGTGATTGATTGGACACCATTTTTTACATCTTGGGATTTATATGGAACATACCCAGCAATTTTGACTGATGATAAGGTGGGAGAGGCTGCTTCTCGTTTATTTGATGATGCTCAAGAAATGCTCGATAAAATGTTATCAGAAAAATGGCTGCAAGCAAAGGCAGTGATTGGGTTTTGGGCAGTTAAGCGTGAGGGTGACGATATTATTGTTTATGCTGATGATACACGAAAAGTCGAAATTGGACGTTTTCATAGTTTGCGACAACAAATGGAGAGAACTCATTCTGAGAGAGCAAATTATGCTTTAGCAGACTTTATTGCAGAAGATATCCCAGATTATCTTGGTGGCTTTGCTGTTTCGGCAGGATTCGGTGAAGATGAAATTGCAAAAGAATTTCAACAAAAGGATGATGATTATAGTTCGATTTTATCAAAAGCCTTGGCAGATCGTTTAGCAGAGGCTTTTGCAGAACATATGCACCAACGAGTTCGAAAAGAGTTTTGGGGGTATGCGTCAGAGGAAACCTTAAATGTTGAAGACTTAATTTCAGAAAAATATCAAGGAATACGTCCTGCTGCTGGCTATCCTGCACAGCCTGATCATACAGAAAAAAAGACTCTCTTTGGGTTGTTGAATGTAGAAGAAAATATAGGGATCAAACTCACAGAGAGTTTTGCGATGCATCCTGCAGCATCTGTTTCAGGTTTGTATTTCGCACATCCTGAAAGTTGTTATTTTGGTGTCGGAAAAATTAATGAAGACCAAGTTGTAGAATATGCAAAGCGTAAATCTATGGATGTTGATACATGTAAAAAATGGCTTGCTTCTATTTTGGCTTAAACTGGTTAATTTAAAACAAATAAGTCTCTAGGTTAGAGTAACCTAGAGACTTAAATAATAAGTAAAAAGGTAAATGTACCTTTCTTTTAGAGTAGTGTTAACGACTATCTGGTTAAACCGATACGTCTTTCGTACCAACGAATCCCATTTTGGGTGTTGCTTGCAGGTGGACGCCCAATTTGAGAAACATCTAAAGCAATATATTCATCAAATGTCATATTTAAATATCTCAAACTATAAGCACCTATATATTCACCAGTTCTATCT
>CAYMEP010000023.1:0-10470 GCA_964389695.1 uncultured Rhodobiaceae bacterium
CTTCTCATCGGCGAAGCTGACAGAGGTACCGGTGGCACCCGCCCGGCCGGTGCGCCCGATCCGGTGGACGTAATTTTCCGGATCATGGGGCAGCATGAAATTAATGACGTGATCCATGCCTTCGATGTGGATGCCGCGTCCGGCCACATCCGTTGCCACCAGAATACGAAACTTCTGATTGCGGAAATTGGCAATAACACGGTCACGTTTATTTTGTCGTAAATCTCCGTGTATTGCATCGGCAGTGTGACCTATTTTGGATAATTTTACCGCCATCTTTTCGGTACTATATTTTGTTTTCATAAATAGAATGATTGAACCGCTACGCTCCTCTAATTCGGATAGTAAACGTGGATATTTTTCACCATCATTCACTTTTATCATATCATGTTTAATATTTTTAGCAGGAGAAGAGGTGTCGTTTACCGCGACTTGTACTAGATTAGTATTTAGATATTTTTCTGATATTTTAACAATATTATTTGGCATTGTTGCTGAAAACAGCATCGTTTGACGTGTCGCCGGCATAAATCGTATAATTTTTTCGATCTGTACTGTAAAACCCATATCCAGCATACGATCTGTTTCATCCATTACAAAAAAACTAGTTTTTTGTAATTTGAGGCTGCCACGATCTAAGTGGTCATTTATTCTTCCTGGTGTACCAACAAATAAACGAGGGCGGTTACGTAGTTGTTGCAATTGTCTTGGTACAGATTCACCGCCAATAAGCAATGCGGTTCTAATTTTTGATTGTTTTCCCAGCATAGTTTTGAGTTGTGCCATAACTTGTGTTGCGAGCTCACGTGTAGGAGTCAATACTAAGGCAGAGCTATCAGGAACTGATAGTAACCGAGCAACGAGTGGAATACCGAATGCCCCTGTTTTTCCCGTTCCAGTTTGTGCAGAGCCAAGAATATCTTTACCTTGAAGTGCGTGAGGAATAACCTGTGCTTGAATCGGTGTGGGTGTCGTGAAGTTCATATGTTGTAGTGTATGTTGCAGAGCTTCTGGAAGCTCTAATTGATTAAAACTTTTCATTGTTTCCCCTTTATTTAAATGTCTCAGATCAACATGTCAGGGAGATCATCAGTATTTATTTATCTCAGAGGCAAGCTGTATATATGTGCAGAGTCATTGATAACTCAAAAAATCTTGTAGGTGAGTGAAAGAATAAATGCAAGAGAAATATTCTTGATTAATAATTTGGATGGTTATCGAATGCCGTCACAAATTCTTTGTAAAAAGTTTCTGAAGAAATAATATCATAATAAAATGATGAAGCTGTTGTTAGGGGCTTGAATGATAACTTTCCGAGTTGATCATTTTCTTCATTATCAAACGAGGTGTTAACATAAAATTCACCTGTGATTTTTTTTGTACTTTCTGGATTACTTGTAAGAATCCATGCAGCAAGTTGGTCATATAAATATCCAGGAAACCCACCATTCTTTGCGCGGATAAAACGATTGGATAAAACATATTCTATAAATGACAATACAGAATCTTTATTTGGTAAGTTAACGAGTTGATTTAAAAAATGTTGTGTCAAAGGTACTTGATAACATGCATCAAGGGGAACAATTCCTAAAGAAAGACCATTTGACTGGAAATAATTTATTACATATTCGGCGGCTTTTGGATCTATGAAAACATTCCATTCAGCCACTTCGTTGTTAGGGTATGCTTGTGGAAATAGCGTGTTGATGTTTCCTCTTACGTTTATAGCTCCACATAGAGATACTAGATATTGAGGAACAGCTGGTTCTGGACAGTTTATTAAGTAGTGATATAAATTTGTGAGGCCACCTATAGAAAGGTAAGTTAAATCTGGGTATGCATTCAAAGCATCACTCAGTACTTTGTTGGCACTGGAAAGACTTTTGGGATTAATAGAAGATTTTGGTAAACTATACCCCAAAAGATTACTGATATCATTTCTGAAATCCTTTGGAAAAACATTCGAGAAAGAGGAAGGAGAAGAGGCTCCTATGCCTATGGGGACCTTTTTTTGTTGTAGTAAATCAAGGATATTAAGAGTATTTTGAATGGCAGGGGTCAAATAAGATTCTCCGCATCCAGTAATAGACAAACCAACTATGTTGATGTTTTTAGAACGGGCAAGAAAGGAAATTGCACACCAATCATCTACTCCTAGATCGCTATCAATGAAAACATTTATCATCATAAAATCCCGAATGGCGGACAGAGAGGGATTCGAACCCCCGAGACGTTGCCGCCTACACGCTTTCCAAGCGTGCGCCTTCGACCACTCGGCCATCTGTCCTTACTAAACCTTATAATGTTTACTAAGCATTAAGTAAAATAAATAACTATAGTAAAGTACTATTTTTATACTAATTTTAGGAAAAGGGTATTATGAGTATATGATTTAAAAATATATTAAGGAGGTTCTTTTGGTTGCAAGAGTGTTAATGGTCGTAATGGTATGTTTGATTAATTTATTATTTGTATTGATAGCTTATAAATATAAATTCTCTTTAGAAGAAAATAGTATTTTTGAAATGTTTCAAGTATTTCTCTTGTTTATAAGTATGTTATGTTTCTTATATGCTTGTTTTTCATGTGACTTTAAGAGTGTAGCATTTATCAGTGCGGTTTTTTGTTTGACTTTTATCTTAAGAGAGTTGGATGTAGAAGACTTTGATATACATAATGCGGTTATTATTTTATTCTCTGGGACAGGAAGAAATATATTATTAGGGTCTTTATTTTGTCTTGCTGCTTATTTTATAAAAAGATCTCATAAACTAAGTGATATCATTAAAAACGTACTGTTTCCTTTTATGAAAGGTTTAATTTTATGCGGTATGTTTTTTACTTTAAGCTGGGTTTTTGATAAGAATATAGTTCATATTAATCAAAATATGTTATTTGAGGAACTGGCAGAAATAAATGCGTATTTATTAATTCTTATCTTATCAATTATATATAATATAAGATACCGTATTTCATGATTTAAAAAATAAGAGTACTATCAGGGTTATTGATAGGGGAAGAAATGATAGAAAAACATACTCATGTAACTGAAGAAAACATCAAATTATTGGTTGATAAATTCTATGTTAAAGTACGTAAAGACCCAGAATTAGGGTTAATATTTGAGAAAGCCATTGGCATAGACACCCCATGGCATTCTCATCTTGAGCGTATGTATGCATTTTGGTCATCAATTATGCTTACTTCTGGACGTTATAGTGGTACGCCTGTGAAAAAGCATACTGATTTACCATTTTTTGATTTAGCATTATTTGAGCGTTGGTTAGAACTGTTTGAGGAAACTGCTAGAGAAATTTATACGGAAGATATTGTTCTGCAGTATCAACAAAAAAGCCAAAATATTGCAAGAAGTCTAAAACTCAATATTGGACAAAGTAGGAAATAACTGTAAAATAAATCTAATGGAGCATTTTATATAGAATTTTATAGATAGGGTATTCAAAACTATGTCACAAAAGATTCCTATGCGACCGAAACGGCAGACAAATATGGATGTTGAACTTGACTTTCGTGTTAAACCAAAAGGGTTGAGTGATCATATTTCTTATGGCTTTGTAAAGTTACTCCGTTTTTTTGCAGATTTGTTTTTCGCGAAGAGATATGGGCACCGTGCGATTGTTTTAGAGACTGTTGCGGCTGTCCCAGGTATGGTTGGCGGATTATTATTACACTTGCGTGCTATACGAAGAATTAAGGATGATGAGGGGTGGATTCGTATTTTGTTAGATGAAGCCGAAAATGAACGCATGCACTTAATGACATTCATTGAGGTTGCTCATCCTAGTTGGTTAGAGCGGGTTATAATTATGGTTGTGCAGGTGATTTTTTATAATTTCTATTTTTTTCTTTATTTGTGTTCTTCACGTACTGCACATCGTGTTGTTGGGTATTTTGAAGAAGAGGCGGTGATTAGTTATACGCAATACCTAGAAGAGATTGATAAGGGTGAGCATGAAAATGTGCCTGCTCCACAGATCGCGATTGATTATTGGGGTTTACCTAAAGGTGCCACTTTGCGTGATGTGATACTGCTTATTCGTGCGGATGAGGCAGAACATCGAGATGTAAATCACGCTTTTGTTGATATGATTGATGAAAAGCGTGAAGGATAAATTTAACTGTCATTAATAATGATACTGGTCATTGAAAAAGAATGTATTAGGGATTGTTAAGGGGGGACTAATACCCCTTCCTCTAGTGTTATATCAAATTAGTCGTCCATCTTAAGTGCAGAAATAAATGCATCCTGTGGAATATCAACCTTACCAAATTGACGCATTTTCTTTTTCCCTGCTTTCTGCTTATCTAATAATTTACGCTTACGACTCGCATCACCACCATAGCATTTTGCCGTTACATCTTTACGTAAAGCCGCAATCGTCTCACGAGCTATAATATTTCCACCAATCGCTGCTTGTATAGGAATTTTAAACAAATGACGAGGAATCAAATCTTTTAAACGTTCACACATCGTACGTCCACGAGCCTCACATCTATCACGGTGAACAATTGTCGATAAAGCATCTACAGGTTCGGCATTAACTAAAATAGACATTTTCACTAAGTCATTTTCTTCATAACCCTTTACCATATAATCAAAACTGGCATAGCCTTTGGTTACAGATTTTAACCGATCATAAAAATCAAAAACAACCTCATTCAAAGGCAGAGCATATTCTAACATAGCACGATTACCCGCATGACTCATATTCTCTTGCCGACCTCTACGGTCTTCACATAATTTTAGAACTGCCCCTAAATACTCATCTGGTACAAGGATAGTTGCTTTAATCCAAGGTTCTTTAATATGGTCAATAAGTGTAATCTCGGGCATATCAGCAGGGTTATGCATGTTAATCAGACTACCATCATTCATATGTAATTTATAAATTACACTCGGGGCGGTCGTGATTAAATCAATATCAAACTCACGCTCAATACGTTCACGAATAATCTCTAAATGTAATAGACCTAAAAAGCCACAGCGGAAACCAAAACCCAATGCTGCACTAGTTTCCATTTCAAATTCAAAACTAGCATCATTAAGGCGTAACTTGCCCATAGAGTCTCGTAAAACTTCAAATTGGCTACTATCAACAGGAAAGAGGCCACAAAAGACAACGGGACGTGATGGCTTAAATCCAGTTAATGCCGTGGTACAAGGGTGACGATCATCTGTAACCGTATCTCCAACTCGCGTGTCAGCGACTTCTTTAATCGAGGCGGTAAAATATCCAATCTCACCCGCAGATAAGTGAGGTACAATCTCACGCTTAGGACGGAATACACCCGTCTGGTCAACAGTATAACGAGACCCTGCTGCCATCATACGAATTTTTTGTCCCTTTTTCAGACTGCCTTCAATAATACGTACTAATACAACAACCCCAAGGTAGGAATCATACCAACTATCGACCAGCATTGCTTTTAAAGGTAAATCAGAATGAATCTTTGCAGGAGAGGGAAGCGTTTTGATAATAGCTTCTAATACATCTTCAATCCCAATTCCTGTCTTTGCCGAAATTTCTACCGCTCCAGACGCATCTAATCCAATGACATCTTCGATTTGTTGACGTACTGTATCGGGGTCAGCTGCCGGAAGATCTACTTTATTCAAAATCGGAATAATTTCATGATTAACCTCAATCGCTTGATAGACATTCGCTAATGTTTGGGCTTCTACACCTTGACTGGCGTCCACCACAAGCAAAGACCCTTCGCAGGCAGCTAAGGAACGGTTAACCTCATAGGCAAAATCAACATGTCCCGGTGTATCCATAAGATTGAGTTGATACGTAATACCATCCTTTGCCTTATAATCTAAACGTACAGTTTGAGCTTTGATGGTAATGCCTCGCTCACGTTCAATATCCATATTATCCAAAACTTGAGCGTGCATTTCACGTTCATCAAGACCACCGGTATATTGAATTAAACGATCAGCAAGTGTCGATTTCCCGTGATCAATATGGGCAATGATAGAAAAATTCCGAATTTTAGATAAGTCATTCATAGAAACTGGTATAGCATTGCTTAGTTATCTCGCCAATGTAAATCATAAAATAGTACTATATTTAACGGCGCAAACGACCATTGGTTGCTTTTTCTACAACTTGAATGATCTTGTCAGAAATAGTTTCTATCTCTTCTTGGGTGAGGGTTTTTTCAAAAGGTTGTAGGGTTACTTCTACTCCCAAAGATTTCATACCGTCTGTGATGGTCTCCCCTGTAAAGGCATCAAAAAGGCGTAAATGACTAATTAACTTTTTATTTACTCCATTAATTGCACGCATTAAAATAGAAGAGTCTACGTCTATAGAAATCTCAAAAGAAAAATCACGCCGTACGGCTTGTAAATTAGAAATATTAAATGCTGGCTTTGTTCTTGTTGTTTTTAATTTTGGTTCCGGTAAATTCTCAGGAAAAACCTCAAAAGCCATGACAGAACCATTTAGATTAAATTCTTCTAAAATACTAGGGTGTAATTCTCCAAAGTAGGCAAGAGGTGTTTTAGGGTCACGACAGAGCATAGCAGAGCGCCTAGGGTGATAGTATGCTGGGGCTTGTCGTTTTATTTGTAACGTGGAAATGTTAACCCCAAAAGTTTCTAATAGTATTTCTGCATCTGCTTTTGCTAAAAAGCTATCTACACTCTGACTAGCACGACTCCAATGACGTGGTGTTTCTTTTCCGTACCGAATTCCAGAGATACACATATGTTGTTCTTTTGGTTTTGAGCCTGTAAAAACTTGTCCTGCCTCAAATAGTGCTAGATTAGTGAAATCTCGTTCTATGTTTCGTCTTGTGGCGAGTAACAATCCTGGTAATAGGCTGGGACGCATATAGGATAAATCAATAGAAATGGGGTTGGATAATTTTATATTTGCATTGCCAAAGGCTTGAGCTTGCTTTTGTGAAATAAATGACCATGTTATGAGTTCAACCATACCCTTTGTTGCCAAAATACGTCGTGCCAGAGACATACGTTTTTGTGGTAAAGTCAGAATAGGTTTTGTCACAGCATGGGAACGAGGCAAAGCAACCGAAGGAACGTGATTTAAGCCATAAATACGTATAATTTCTTCTATTAAATCGGCTTTGCCATCAATATCAGGACGCCAGCTTGGAACAGTAACTTTCCATTGTGGGTTTTGTTGGTCTTCAACATCAAACCCAAGGCTTTGCAAAATCTCAATCATTCTTTCAGATGGTAAGTCCATACCTGTTAAGGTTTTTACATAATTAGGGTTAAATGTAATTTGTTTTTTATCGTTAGGCAGATTTCCTGCAATAATTGGTTTTGTAGGCTCCCCTCCGCAGATGTCTAATATCATTTTTGTAGCAAGTGTTAAGCCTGTCATCACAGATTCAGGGTCTACTCCTCTTTCAAAACGATAACGAGCATCACTATCAATCCTATGGCGTCTTCCCGTATGCGCTATAATAACAGGGTCAAACCATGCACTTTCTACTAAAACATCAACTGTCCCTAAACTTGAACCTGAATCCATACCACCCATAATTCCACCAAGACCAAGAACTGAAGAAGAATCAGCAATAACGCAATCCTCCTCGTTAAGTGAGTAGTCTTTCCCATCTAAGGCTTGAAAACTTTCTTCCTTCTTTGCATTGCGGACTATAATATCTCCTTTGAGTTTTGCCATGTCATAAACATGTAAAGGACGACCATAATCGTAAGAAATATAATTGGTAATATCTACAAGGGCATTAATAGGATGTAACCCAATCGCTATTAATCTTTTTGCTAACCAGTCAGGGCTGGGGATGTTTTTAATATTGCGTATGATTTGTCCTGCAAATATAGGGCAGGTTTGGGTAGCAATTGTAATATTGAAATTGTTGGGTTGGTTGGAGGTAATAGGCGAGAGGGTAGTGTTCTTTAATTTACCAATTCCTGCGGCTGCAAGGTCTCTTGCAATTCCTCTTACACCCAAACAATCTGGACGATTGGGAGTTATAGCAATTTCAACCATAGTCTCTAATCCTAAAGCCTGTGTGGCTGATTGTCCAATTTGTGCTGTGTTCGGGAGCTCAATTATACCTGAATCATCTGTTGAGAATTCTAATTCTTGACCCGAACACATCATGCCGCGACTCTCAACGCCGCGAATCTTAGCTTTGCCTATAATCATACCGTTAGAAGGAATCATAGCGCCTTCTTTCGCTAAAATACCCTTTAGTCCTTGGCGAGCATTAGGAGCACCGCAAACCAGTTCTTGTTCGCCATCACTACTCTTTACGGTACAAATTTTTAACTTATCGGCATCAGGGTGTGGTTTGGTAGAAAGTATTTCGGCAACTTCAAATCCAGAAAGCTTTATGTTTGGATCATTAACCTTTTCTACTTCTAGTCCAATTTGATTGAGTGTATCTAAAATTTCTTGTGTTGAGCTTTGTGTGTCTAAATGTTCATAGAGCCAAGAGAGTGTAAATTTCATTTATATACCCTCCCGTTTTGTTAACCCAGCTGCAAGACTTGGTATATTGAGGGCAGAAAACCCATAATGTTTTAGCCAACGTAAATCTGAATTAAAAAAGGCACGTAAATCAGAAATTCCATATTTTAACATAGCAAGGCGATCAACACCCATGCCAAAGGCAAAACCTTGATAAACTTCTGA
Organism: uncultured Rhodobiaceae bacterium; assembly: GCA_964389695.1. Lineage (GTDB taxonomy): Bacteria > Pseudomonadota > Alphaproteobacteria > RS24 > RS24 > CAYMEP01. The sequence continues at coordinate 8,664 of CAYMEP010000023.1, forward strand.
ATCAATACCAACCGCTGAGAGAACATTCTTATGTATCATACCACAGCCTAAGATTTCCATCCAATCCTCCCCTTGTCCAATATGTAATTGATTACCTTCGCGGTGGCATTGGACATCAATTTCTATACTTGGTTCAGTAAACGGAAAATAACTTGGACGCATACGGATATTAACACGATCAACTTCAAAAAATGCTGAAAGAAAAGATTCTAGAACCCATTTTAAGTGACCAAGATGTGTATCCTTATCTATGACTACACCTTCAATTTGATGAAACATCGGTGTATGGGTTTGATCACTGTCACAGCGATAGGTACGTCCTGGGGCAATAAAACGAAAAGGAGGGGTAGTGTTTTCCATAGTTCTAATTTGTACAGGGCTAGTATGGGTACGTAATACATGACGGTGACCATCCGCATCCGGTTCAAAGTAAAAAGTGTCATGCATTTGTCGTGCTGGATGAGATTCTGGAATATTTAAAGCAGAAAAATTATAAAAGTCTGTTTCTATATCAGGGCCTTCTTCAACACAAAACCCCATATCCGCAAAGATAACTGTTATTTCCTCTAGAACTTGTGAAATAGGGTGAATCCGCCCCATAGTTAAGTTTTGTTCAAGGCTTGGTAAGGTGACATCAAGTGACTGAGAGGATAATTTCTTTTCTAAATTGGCTTGTTTCAATACAGATTCGTATTTCGCAACGATTTCTATTAAGTCACTTTTGGTACGGTTTATCAACGCACCACTGCTTTGCCGCTCTTGCCCAGACATAGAACTTAAACTTTTAAGTAAACCTGTAAGGTAAGATTTCTTGCCAAAGAGAGAAACTTTTAGTTCTGATAATTCAGAGATATCTACGGCTTCTTCGACCTTAGACAGCATCTCAGAATAATAAGTTCTTAACTCTTCTTCAAGCATTGTATGACAATCAGTTATGCTTCAGATTATTACGCACAGGCTTTGGATGCTTGTTCTACTAAAGCTTGGAAAGCAACAGGTTCGTGTACAGCAATATCAGCTAAAATCTTACGATCAATTTCAATATCGAGCTTTTTTAAACCATGGATCAATTGTCCATAAGTTGAGCCGTGCATACGTGCACCTGCATTAATGCGTTGAATCCACAATGCGCGGAAATTTCTTTTCCTAACGCGGCGGTCACGATAAGCATATTGTCCTGCTTTAGTAACTGCTTGTTTCGCAATCTTAATTGTATTTTTACGACGCCCATAATAACCTTTGGCTTTCGTTAGCACTTTTTTATGGCGTGCATGAGCCGTTACTCCACGTTTTACACGAGACATAATGTATCCTCCTTCTTAGCCATAGGGTAGAAATTTACGAACAACACGTGTATCTGAAGTTGATAAAACACTTGTTCCACGTTTGTTACGAATTTGTTTGTTTGTACGTTTAATCATGCCGTGACGTTTTCCTGCCTGTCCAGCACGTATTTTACCTGATGCGGTTAGCTTAAAACGCTTCTTTACACCAGACTTGGTTTTCATTTTGGGCATTTTATCTCCTTGGTAGACTAAATTTAGGTAAACATGGCAGCCCTAACAGCCAGCTCACCCCAGTTAGGAGATTTATACGCAAAAACAAATCAAATGCAAGACTCTAAATATGAAAGTGTTTATTTATTTGGTGCTAAAACCATAATCATTTGTCGGCCTTCCATCTTAGGGTAGTATTCTATCTTGGCGATATCAATGAGTTGGTCTGATATTTTACGTAATAGTTTCATCCCCAAATCTTGGTAAGCAGCCTCACGTCCACGAAAACGCATTGTTACTTTTACTTTATC
>CAYMEP010000024.1:0-10420 GCA_964389695.1 uncultured Rhodobiaceae bacterium
GGTCTGGTGTCGCCGAAAGCTCTAAAATAAAACGTGGGTTAAACTGCCGAACAGTATCACGGGCTAACTCTGAGTAAGCTTTATGCCCCTCATCAATAACAATAATAGGTCTTTGTGTTCGCATAACATTACCAAGAGAATGCTTAACAACCAGTGGCTGTAATGGTTTCTCCGAAGATTTAGATAGAGTTGATTCATGAACATCAATATTACATATACGTTTTTTCAAGCGGTTATTTTCAGAGTAATCATCAACATCAGGGAAAAAATCTGTAACTCCTCCTCTATCTTGAAACATCCGTAAAGTTTCTTTTGTTTTACGATTAGAAGATTGCAACATCAAAAGCATAACAGTAAATCGACTCTCAATATCAATAAGAGATAAATGGTCAGTGTGGCGAATAACATTTAATTTACCTTCTGATGATAATTTCAGAAGTTTTCGATAAGGGTGATCAGGGTCTTTAAAGGATTTTAAGGTTTGTTGATAAATTGTAGCAGAAGGTACAATCCAAACAACCAAACCTGTATTACGTTCGAAGTACTGATTATTAATACGGGCAATTGCTTCAACACCAATAAGTGTTTTTCCACCACCCGTTGGTACTTTTAGACAAATATTCGGTATAGGTGTATCCGTACCATCAACAATACATCGATAGTTTAATTGTGCTTCACTTTTCCGTGAATAAGGCAAGAAATTACTTATCTCTTTCCACGCATTGCTACAATAATCAGGGTGATTGTTTTGTTTTTGTGCTTTTAATGCTATCAAATAGCGAGATAAGTCATATAAAACACGTATTTGGAAGTCTTTTAAGCCTAATATCGACATTATGATTGTATTGTTTCAGATAAATGGTCATGCAGCGCCCAAGGCAATTGACAAAATATAATCCGATAATCCGATAAAATTTCTGTATTCATGAAACTTACAGACGCAAAAACCAATCGTTTTTTTTGACCCACACCCCTTGCATCAATGGCTTTGGCTTTACTCAAACTCAGAGCTGACTCATCACTTCCTAAAAATTCAATATTAGGTTTATAAATCAGATAAATATGATATTTAGACGATTCACCTATAAAACCATCTTCTCGTGCCGTAAACTCATCTGTTAAAGTATCACCTGTGGCTGTCCAAAATATATGACGGGCTAATTGCTCATAAGAAGGCAAAGACTCACCCCTCAACATATGTTCTTGATCAATTATACCCCCTAAGCTGGCATAGGTAAAAGAACCACCCACTCCCTGTCTAAGGTTTTTCTCTTTCGCATTAGGAATACCCTTTATCACTCTCCTGACTCGTTCTGCCGTGATGCTATCGGCATAATCTTCACATTCAACAAGAATAAATTTACGATTACCACCATCTTCCTGATTGAGAGCTAAAGTCGCATGAGCCGTCGTTCCTGAACCAGCAAATGAATCTAAAACAATATCATCATGACGTGTGGATATATTAATTAATAATTTTATTAGACTAACTGGTTTAGAATACTCAAAATCATTATTATCAAATATCATCCGAATTTCATTTGAAGCATCCTCATTAGTACCCACACCCCAATGAATTGTATTTAACAGATTATGTATTTTTTTAGGCTTACCTCCCTCGCTGACATGATTTGGTCGAAAAGGTATTTTCGCAATGTTTATACATTCTTTATTCGTAATAATTTCATTAATTTTTTCTTGGGAATAACGCCACTCTCCTTTTAATCTAAAAGAATTAACATTCTTTCCTTTTTTAATTAATACTTCATTTATCAATTCTGTTACTATATTCCCTTCACTCATATCTTGGGGCAAGATGTTTCCATCTTCACAACCAAACGTTACCGAAAGAGGCGGAAATTCTAAAACAGATATACCATTACCAGCATTATTTATCGGATATTTCTTATTTTCAGTAGTTGTATGATTACGCATCACAAAGCTTTCTAAAAGCTCTTGATTCTTAGAATAACAAACAATATATTCTATTTTAGAGGCAACATGTCTTTTCAAAAATGAGGGTTTCTTCTTTTTTTCCCAATTAAAATTAACAATAAAATTCTTTTCACCAAAAATTTCATCCATGATGCTACGAAGCCTATGCTGTTCATTATCATCAATAGAGATAAAAATAACACCATCTTCAGAAAGCAAGTCATACAGTAGGTTTAAACGAGGCCACATCATACACAGCCACTTATCATGGCGGCATTGATCGTCATGATCAATTGTTTTTTTAAACCACTCCTGCATTAGCGGAGAGTTCACATTATCATTATATGCCCACCCTTTATTACCCGTATTGTAAGGGGGGTCTATATAGATACATTTGATACGCCCTTCATATAAAGGCATAAGTGATTTGAGAGCATAAAGATTATCCCCTTGTATAATGAGATTATCATTGAGACTAGGGTGACTTCCTTTTCTTAAGAAAGATTTCTCTTTATTTACATTTAACAAACGATGCGGAATCTCTAAATGATGTGAATAAACTGCACCTCGCCCTAAGAAATCTAATTTTGCCATTAACTCACATAACCCTTATAGCTTATTAGGCAATTGTATCTGAATAAATTCAAAAAATAAATAATAAACAACTTATCTATTCTATACCCTTGGCGTACAGAATAGATATAGCTATACTATATACATGACCGATAAAATAAACACACGTAGTGAAACAGACAGCTTTGGTGCATTAGATGTTCCTGCTGATAAATATTGGGGTGCACAAACACAGCGCTCTTTAGGTAATTTCAAAATAGGCATTGAGACCATACCAGACTCCCTCATTCGTGCTTTGGGAATTGTTAAAATGTCCGCAGCAAAAGCCAATATGAAATTAGACAATTTAGACACAACAATTGGAAATACCATTGTTCAAGCAGCACAAGAAGTCGCAGAAGGAACCCATAATGAACATTTTCCACTTGTCGTTTGGCAGACAGGCTCTGGAACACAATCTAATATGAACAGTAATGAAGTCATCTCTAATCGTGCAATTGAGATTCTAGGAGGAATTATGGGGAGCAAAGACCCTGTACATCCTAATGATCATTGTAATCGTAGCCAATCTTCCAACGACACATTTCCGACAGCTATGCATATTGCTGCAGCAGAACAAACAAGTTCACTTTTAATCCCTGCTTTGACACATTTACATAAAGCATTAGACAAGAAATCTAAAGAATGGAAAAATATTATCAAAATCGGACGCACACATCTACAAGATGCGACTCCCTTAACTTTAGGACAAGAATTTTCAGGATATACTACACAAATAAAATATGCACAAGAACGAGTCAACTCCGCATTACCTAGACTACTTTCCCTTGCCCAAGGCGGAACAGCCGTCGGAACAGGACTTAACGCTAAGATAGGTTTTGCAGAAACCTTTGCCGAGGAAGTCGCAGAATTTACAGGGTTGCCATTTATCACCGCAGAAAATAAATTCGAATCTCTTGCTGCCCATGATGGATTCGTAGAAATGTCAGGAATGCTCAATACCATTGCTTGTTCACTTTATAAAATCGCCAATGATATCCGTTTGCTAGGGTCTGGCCCTCGGTCTGGGTTAGGAGAACTGAGCCTGCCAGAAAATGAACCAGGTTCATCTATTATGCCAGGAAAAGTTAACCCAACACAATGTGAGGCCATAACAATGGTATGTGCACAAATTATGGGAAACCACACAACAATCTCTTTTGCAGCATCACAAGGACATATGGAACTTAATGTATTCAAACCTGTTATGGCTTATAATTTATTACAATCCATTAAGCTACTTGCAGAAGCTTCTGTAAGTTTTACTGATAATTGTGTGAGTGGTATTATCGCTAATGAAGAAAATATAAAAAACCTTATGCAACGATCCTTAATGCTCGTGACGGCTCTTGCTCCTAAAATAGGCTATGATAACGCAACCATTGTCGCTAAAACAGCTCATAAAAACGGGACAACTTTACGTGAAGAAGCTGTTGGACTAGGATTTGTTACCGAGGAAGAGTTCGATAATACTGTCCAACCTAAAAATATGACATCTCCTCAATAATTAAAATTATGATAACCGGTATAAAAAAACATTCTATTAAAATTTCTGGACACCAAACAAGTGTTTCTTTGGAAGAGCCTTTTTGGGAAGAATTAAAAAAAATTTCGAAAGAATATAACCTTTCTCTCGCCCAACTCATAGAAAAAATAGATGAACAACCTAGAGAAACTAGTCTTGCAAGTGCAATACGGCTTTATATACTAGCAAAACTAACAAAAGAATTACCTTACCTTGAAACATAGAATCATATAATTATTGCTAGCATCATGACATCTGACCTTTTTGACCTTGGCAGTGATACGCCTCCAACTAAAACGACTTCTCAAAAAAACACGCCTTTATCACAACAAGCGGTGAAACAAATACGTCCAGAATCAAACGAAGCCTTAACAAATAACATCAATCATATGAACCCTGAACAACGTCAAGCTGTGCTCTCTGAAGACGGCCCTCTCTTAATTCTTGCGGGTGCAGGAACAGGTAAAACACGTGTACTAACAAGCCGTATTGCTCACAAGATATCAACAACAGGCGTATATCCCAGTCAGTTCCTCGCCGTCACTTTTACCAATAAAGCCGCTAAAGAAATGAAAAACAGAATTGCACAGATGATTACCCATCAAGCAGGCGATATTGAAAAAATGCCCTGGTTAGGAACTTTCCATTCTATTTCAGCAAAGATTCTACGTCGTCATGCAGAATCTGTAAATTTAAAACCTGATTTCACAATCTTAGATATGGATGACCAAAACCGTTTACTAAAACAACTGATTAAAGATGAAAATATAGATGATAAACGCTGGCCACCACGTATGCTTGCCGCAATTATAGATAATTGGAAAAACAATGCTTTACACCCTCACCAATTATCCGCAGAAGATCAAAACACCTTCGCCAATGGTGCAGGTAAAAAATTATACCAAAAATATCAAACACGACTAAAGTCTCTTAATGCAGTAGATTTTGGAGATATATTATTAGAAAGCTTAAGACTACTGCAAGAAAACCCTAATATTCTAGAACAATATCAAAACCGTTTTCGCCATATATTAGTCGATGAGTATCAAGATACAAACACCGTTCAATACCTTTGGCTACGTCTTTTAGCACAATCACATCGTAATATATGTTGTGTAGGTGATGATGACCAATCCATTTATGGCTGGCGAGGAGCTCAAATCGATAACATTTTACGTTTTGAGAAAGACTTCCCAGGAGCAAAAACCATTCGTTTAGAACGTAATTACCGTTCTACCTCTCATATTCTTGCTACAGCAACATCACTCATCAAGTCCAACCAAAAACGTTTAGGAAAAAAATTATGGACAGAAGGCAATCAAGGAGACAAAGTCCTTCTACATAGTGCATGGGACGGACAACAAGAAGCATTACATATTGCTGAAAGCATAGAAAATAAATATCGAAAAAAACATAAATTAAATGAAATTTCTATCTTAGTCAGAGCCAGTTTTCAAATGCGAGAATTTGAAGATGTTTTCATCACACATGCAATCCCTTATAAAGTTATTGGAGGTCCAAAATTTTATGACCGCGCTGAAATCAGAGATGCCAATGCTTATCTTAGACTCATTGCTCAAGAAGATGATGACCTTGCTTTTGAACGTATTTGTAACAAACCAAAAAGAAGCCTAGGAAATGCGACACTACAAAAACTTCACCTCATCGCACGACAACATAATATTTCTTTAAGTAAAGCCGCAAGATTACATACAGAAAAAAAAGAAGTTACCAAATTTATCAAAATGATTGATGAATTACGTAATATGCAAACACAGTATTCTTCCGATAAATTTGTAGAATACATGCTCAATAAAACTGGTTATATGGCAAGCTGGTTAGAAAGCAAGCTTCCCGATGCCCCAAGTAAAGTTGATAACCTCAAAGAACTTATCCGCTCTATAGAAGGGTTTGAAACATTACAGCTATATTTAGAACATGTGGCCTTAGTCACTGATAATGAAGAAAATGAAAATAAAGACCAAGTCTCTTTAATGACTCTACATGCCGCCAAAGGATTAGAATTTGAAACAGTCTTTTTACCTGGTTGGGAAGAAGGATTATTTCCCCACCAACGCAGTCTTGATGAAGCAGGAATAAAAGGCGTCGAAGAAGAAAGGCGACTCGCCTATGTCGGCATCACAAGAGCCAAAAAGTACCTTAGCATTTCATTTGCAGGATCAAGAAGAATTCATGGACAATATAAACAATCCTTACCATCACGATTTATTGATGAGTTACCAGAAGAACATATTCAAATCGTAGAAAACATAGTGCAAAACCAGTCCAAAATACAAATGCCACTTTATGAAAACAAAAAAGAGCAAAAGAAACCTACAAATACAAAATTAAATAGTAGCTCATTTAAACTTAAAGAACGTATCTTTCATCAAAAGTTTGGCTATGGTCGTATTCTAAATATCAGTGGCAATACCTTAACAATCAAATTTGAGAAAGCAGGTACTAAGAAACTCATTGATCGTTTTGTAGAAAAAATCTCATGAAAAAAATTCATGAACGATTAAACGCCTTACGTAAACAGCTTACAGAAGAAGCCATAGATATCTTTTTAGTCCCACATGAAGATGAGTTTTTAAATGAATATGTTCCAGAAAACACTAATCGCTTGCAATGGATAACAGGTTTCTCTGGGTCAGCAGGATTTGTAATAATTCTCCAAGATAAAGTAGTCCTATTTGTTGATGGGCGATATACTATACAAGCAAAACAACAAATAGAAGAATCTGATCTTCATTCTTTTGAAATTATTCACATAGCAAAAAAAACACCTATACAATGGTTATCTGAAAATATCTCTAAAAATACACTTATCGGTTATGATGCCAAGATACATAACATTACCTTCTACGGTACACTAAAGTCACAATCCTTTAATCTACAACCATTAGAAGAAAACCCGATAGACCGCATTTGGAAACGCTCAAAACAAACCCCTATACCAGTTGTACCACATCATATAAAATATTCTGGACAGGATAGTTTGCAAAAACGTCATGAAATTGCAAAAACATTACAGACACAAAAAACAAAATCTCTTTTTATTAGCCAAGCAGAAAATATCGCTTGGCTCCTAAATATCCGTAGCCAAGATATTCCCCATACACCGCTAGCTCTCTCATTTGCCATTATATATGATGATACAAAGGTAGATTGGTTCTTAGACACAAGCCGTATAAATGAACAATTGATACAACATATCGGAGAAGACGTTACAATTCATGAGTCTCACCAACTCTCCAAGGTATTAGCATCTTTAAATAATACAAATATTTTACTCAATCCCAAAACAACACCACAATATTTTGCACAATATATCAAAAATCCTATTTATGGCGTTGACCCTATTACCCTCAAAAAATCTCATAAAAATGAGACCGAATTGATAGGGTCAAAAAATGCTCATATACGTGATGCAACTTCCTTATGTCGTTTTTTCTGCTGGCTTGAAGAACAAACAACCCTCAAAGACATCACTGAAATACAAGCAGATGACCAACTCACGTCCTACCGAAAAGACAACTTACATTTCCAAAGTCTAAGTTTTGATACAATCTCTGGCACAGGTAAAAATGGAGCAATTATTCATTATCATGCCACACAAAAAACCAATCAAATATTACGCGAAGGACAATTATATTTAATCGATAGTGGTGGACAATACTTAGATGGCACAACAGATGTAACTCGTACAGTTTTTATCACAGGTAAAAATAAAAAATTACCTACAAAAGAAGAAAAAAAAATATTTACTCTAGTCCTAAAAGGACATTTGGCATTAGCCAATGCTTATTTCCCTGAAGGTACAAATGGTATCGCTTTAGATGCAATCACTCGCTTACCACTCTGGAATGAAGGGCTAGATTTCGACCATGGAACGGGACATGGAGTCGGCTCATATTTAAGTGTACATGAAGGTCCACAAAACATATCTAAAGCAGGGACAACCCCTTTGGAAGTCGGTATGATCGTCTCTAATGAACCTGGGTATTATCGTGAAAATGATTTTGGAATTCGAATTGAAAATTTACAGTTTGTTAAAAAAGTTACAAAAGAAATGGAACGCCCCATGCTCTGTTTTGAAACATTAACCCTCGCCCCTATTGACAAAAAACTCATTGAGCCTTCTTTACTGACAAAATTTGAAATCGACCAACTCAACACCTACCACCAGAAAGTTTATGATACATTAACTCTTTTATTGGATACAAAAACCAGAGAGTGGCTAAAACAGGCTACCTTGCCCCTTCAGCAAGTCTAACCATTGAGCCTCATCCTGTATGGAAATTCCTAATTCCTCCGCCTTTTTCTTTTTTGAACCAGACTTTTCACCAGCAAAAAGAATATCTGTATTACGAGAAATTGTACTGGATAATTTAGCCCCAAGATTCTCCGCACGTACTTTACATTCTGCTCTTGTCATTTGAAAACTACCTGTAAATACAACTAGCTTTCCTGAAAGAATAGACTCCTCTTTTTCAACAAGAGCAACGCCTTTCACACCAATATTTAATAATTTTTGAAGAATATTCCGTTGTTCTATTTGTGAAAAAAAATCAATCAAAGACTCTATTGCAGCACAGCCAATCCCATCAATGATTTCAATATCTTGACGAGCTTGCTCATCACCATCAATCATTTTTAATACTGATGACTGTAACATTTCCATAGACCCATAATGACGGGCTAATATACGAGCATTCCCCTCACCAATATGTCGTATTCCCAAAGAAAATAAAAACCGGTCCAAACTTACCGTTTTCTTATTCTTAATATGTAGAAATAATTTTACGATGCTATCTTTTAATGTCTTCTGATTTTTTCCAGATTGATAAAGCCATATATCAGGTGGCGTATGACGATAACGATCTTCCAACGTAAAAATATCTACAGGCGTTTTTATCATATTCAATGCCCAATAAGATTCGATTTGCTCTTGCCCTAAACCATCAATATCAAAAGATTTTTTAGAGACAAAGTGCTTTAATCTTTCCTTTGCTTGTCCTTCACAAGACAATCCTGCTGAACATCTTTTAACAACATCATCTGTTTTTGTCACAGCACCACAAACAGGACAAATATCAGGAATGATAAATATTTGTGTATCATCAGGGCGTTCTTCTAATAAAACATTTACAATTTTAGGTATCACATCTCCTGCTCGTTCTACAATAACCCAATCCCCAATCCGCACATTTAACCGTTCTATCTCATCTTGATTATGCAAGCTCGCATTAGAGACAACCACACCGCCTATCGTCACAGGGGCTAGCTTAGCAACAGGCGTTAATGCACCTGTACGACCAAGTTGAATTTCAATATTTTTTATTTGTGTTTTGGCCTTTTCTGCAGAAAATTTATGAGCTACCGCCCATCGTGGCGCACGAGCAACAAACCCCAACCTTTCTTGGAAATCTAACCGATTCACCTTATAAACCATGCCATCAATATCATAACCAAGCATGGAACGTTGTAACTCAATCTCTGACCAATGCTTCATAAATTCTGCAGTGTTACGGCATATTTTTATATGTGGATTAACAGAAAACCCCCAATATCTAAAAGAGTCCATAACGCCCATTTGAGTATCAGAAGAAAATTTCGACATCTCCCCCCACGCATAAGAAAAAAACTTTAAGTTCCGTTGTGCCGTGACACTTGCATCCAATTGACGCAAACTTCCTGCCGCTGCATTTCTTGGATTAGCAAAAACTTTTTCTCCTTTTTTAACTTGTGCAGCATTCAATAAGGCAAAGTCAGCATGAGACATATACACTTCCCCACGTATCTCAACAATATCTGGATAAGGTTCTTTCAGTTGATGTGGTATCTGTTTCAAGGTTTTTATATTTTGCGTAATATCCTCGCCCACCATACCATCACCTCTACTTGCCGCTGAAACCAGACTCCCCTTTTCATAACGTAAACTCGCAGATAAACCATCAATTTTAGGCTCAGAGGTAAACTCTAATTCAGAAGATAAATTCAAAAACTTAACAACACGTTGAATAAAATCACTCACATCTTGTTCATCAAAAGCATTCCCCAAAGAAAGCATAGGCACTTTATGTGTTATTTTCATACTCTGAATCTCAGGAATAATACCAACCTTATGACTCACACTATCTGGAAACTCTAAATGTGGAAATGTCTTTTCAATATATAAAAGACGTTGTCTTAATTTATCATATTCAAAGTCTGATATCTTTGGATCATCATCACGGTAATACGCCGTATCATAATCAGTAATCAAAACCTGCAACTTAGACCATTCGACCTTTATCTCTTGTTCTTCTATTTTATTCATTATTCTTCCAATAAACGTATCGC
>CAYMEP010000025.1:0-9822 GCA_964389695.1 uncultured Rhodobiaceae bacterium
CTATAAATGACTTTGTAAATACTGCAAATACTAAATATAGGAAGAGTACTTTTCTTGCAAATCTGATATGGCCGAATGATAATCAGATTCTAAAGAAGCAACAACACTCTCAACAGAATCTATCGTAGAAATTGTACCAATACCTTGACCGCAACTCCATATGTCTTTCCAAGTTTTGGCTGTAATCGTTCCCGTATGACTAAAATCCATTTTTGTTTTTTCAGAGTCAGGTAAATTATTTATATCATAGCCATGAGACAAAATAGAAGGTTTGAGGTAATTCCCATAAACACCACTAAAAAACGGGGTGTAAAAAATATCTTCAGAGCTACAATCAATCAACATCTTTTTATAAGCTATATCAGCATTTGCTTCTTGTGTTGCTATAAAGCGAGAGCCTATATATCCTAAATCTGCACCCATAGCTTGTGCCGCAGCTAAACTATAACCATCACCAATTGCACCCGATAATAAAATAGTACCATCAAACCATGCTTTTGTTTCCCGAACAAAAGCCAAAGGATTCAAAGTGCCAGCATGACCACCGGCCCCAGACGAAACAAGAATTAGACCATCAACGCCACGATCTGCTGCTTTATGAGCATGTTTTTGATTAATTACATCATGAAAAACAAGACCTCCGTAAGAATGTGCCTTATCAACAATATCTTGTGGAGGACGTAAGCTTGTAATGATAATTGGAACTTTATATTTAATACATAAGTCCATATCAGCATCAAGACGGTCATTGGAGCGGTGACAAATTTGATTCACCGCAAAAGGGGCAATCTTTTTATTTGGGTATGCTGATTGTTCCAAAGCAAGTGACGTAGTGATTTCTATTAACCAATCTTCTAAAACAGATTGAGGGCGCGCATTTAAAGCAGGAAAAGAACCAACTATACCAGATTTACATTGTGCTATCACAAGGGAAGGACTCGAAACAATAAACATTGGTGACGCAATTACGGGTAAGCGTAAATTATTTAAAATAGGAGGTAAGGGCATTAGAACCTTCTCAGGGCAGAATAAACTAAATTCTGTAATTCATGAAAAATGGAATAATGATAAGTTGGTAAAAACTGACTCATGAAAATAATCGTCATATCCTCAACAGGGTCTATAGTAAAATGAGTATTACACATGCCACTCCAGCTATAATTACCTACAGAAGAATGAACATTATTTTTATTCGAGTCTAAAACCACTAAACCTCCAATGCCAAAACCATTACCAGAATTATCTTTTTGAGCAACATAACCTTGACCATAAGTTGGCAAATCATGATTATTTGGTAAGTTATTACTTAACATCTGTTTAACATATTGTGAACCAAGTAGTTGTTTACCATTATAAAAACCACCTTGTAAAAGCATTCTACAGAAACGGTAATAATCAGGAAGTGAAGAGATTAGACCACCACCACCGCTGAAAAATGACGTGTTATTCCAAAATATAGGAGAAGAGGGAGTATCGTAATCAATAATTTTATTTTTCAAAACATCATATTGATAGCAATTAGTTAGGCGGTGTCTAGAGTCTGAAGCTAGGTTGAAACTTGTATCTGACATTGATAAAGGAATAAAAATACGTGATTTGAAGAAATCTTCTAAGCTTTGGCCAGAAGCCACTTCAATGACTCTACCAATAATCTCTAAACCAACAGAGTAATTCCATGAAGTTCCTGGAGAAAATAATAGAGGACGTTCACTCACAAGGTTTACAAAATCGTCTAAACTATATTTAAAAGGGCGAGAAGTGCTTATCTTATGACGGCGATAAAGTGCATCCACAGGGTGAGAGGGCAAAAAATGATAAGTTAAACCTGATTGATGCGTTACCAAATCGTGTAAAGTTATATCACGGGAAGGCTTCGTCGTTGTATAATTGTTAACTGTACCTTGCTCCCAAACTTCCATGTCAGAAAAAGAAGGAAGATATGTTTTTACATTATCATTCAAACGTAATACACCGTCTTCAACGAGCAGCATCAAGGCAAAACTGGTGATCGGTTTTGTCATAGAAAATATGCGAAATAAACTTTCTTCACAAATTGCAGAGGAAGAAAGCGCTGATTTACCCATAACACCAGAACCTTGATATTCTAAAGATGCAATTTTCCCAGAGCGAGCAATTAAATAAGAAAACCCAGATAGCTTACCTGTATCAAGATAATTCTCTTTAAAAAACAAGGAAATATTATTGATATCTGATTGATGAAACCCACAAGACTCAGGAGAAGATAATGTTAGGGACATATAAAACCACCTAATTTAATGAATGAAAATTATCTTCATACAGTGATAAAATAAAACTGTAAATTAATGATGTTTCCCGTAGACGGTGAAAACGTCCAGAGTGACCACCATGTCCTGCATCCATTTCTATATGTAAAAGAGTTAAACCATCATCAATACGACGGTCTCGTAAACGGGCAACCCATTTTGCCGCCTCCCAATAAGTTACACGAGGATCTGTTAAACCTGCCGTTGCTAAAACATGAGGATATGACATCGGTTTGATTGTTTCATACGGGGCATAAGACGCAATTGTATGATAATCTTCTATACTCGTAATCGGATTGCCCCATTCTGGCCATTCTGGAGGAGTAAGTGGTAAAGTAGCATCTAACATCGTATTAAGGCTATCCACAAAAGGTACTTCTGCAACTGCGCCACAAAATAAACCTGGTGATTGATTTATCACTGCACCAATCAGAAGACCGCCAGCACTGCCACCATGAATTGTAATTCGTCCTTTTTGAACAAAACCAGCTTGTATTAAGCTTTGTGCAGATTCAATAAAATCCGAAAAGCTATTTTGTTTATAGCGACAGCGACCCGCAAGAAACCAATCGTAACCTAGTGCCATACTGCCACGAATATGGGCTATTGCATAAATAAAACCACGATCAACTAAGCTCAAACGATTCGCTGAGAAACTTGCTGGTATCGTTATACCATAAGCACCATAGCCATAAAGTAAAAGAGGAGCAGTGCCATCAAGTGCTGTATCTTTATGATACAACAAGGATATGGGAATTTTAGATCCATCAGAAGCATCAGCCCAAAAACGCTTGCTTATATAATTAGAAGGCTCATGTCCATGAGGAATTATTTGTTCATAGCAGAGTATACGTTTATGTGTTTTCATATCGTAATCAAAAATCTGTTGAGGGCGAGTCATAGAAGAATAAGAAAAACGACAACTATCAACAGAGTATTCAAACCCAGAATGAAGATTTAAATCATAAGTCTCTTCATCAAAAGTAATTTGACTCACTTTACCTGTCTCGAAACATAAAATTTTAATCTGCTCAAGGGCATTCTCGCGAACTAACCAAACAAGATAATGCTCATAACAAACCATATCTAAAATTAAAGAACCAGGATGATGTAAAATCAAATCTTTGTGGTTAGAACCATCTGTAGAACAAGTCATTAATTTGAAGTCTGTCGCAGAATTCTCATTCGTTAAAATAATAAAACGATCACGAGACATATCATCATCAATACTGTATTGCACACCAATACAAGCAGGAAGACATAAATAAGCAGGAGATAAAGGAAATGAGGCATCAATAACCCATATTTCAGAAGTTTCATGGTCGTGTTGGTTTATAAAAATAAACCGACCAGAACGACTACTATCGATAGATAAAAAATAGCCAGTTTTATTATTTTCATAAATAATAGTATCGTCAGACTGGGGGGAACCTAAACAATGACGCATAACACGATAAGGGCGATGATTAGTATCCAATGCAATGTAAAAAATATAACAACCACAAGATGACCACGAAATGCTATCAGTTGTATTTGTCAAAATATCTGGTAAATCTTGCTCACAATCAATATTGTAGATTTTAATTGTAAAAAACTCAGAACCTTTGAAATCGGCACTCCAAGCAAGTAAATCTTGTGAAGGGCTGTGAGAGGTGCAACCTAACTTGAAATAAGTACTGTTCTGCGATACTGAATTACAATCTAAAATGAGCTGTTCTAAAGCATCATCATTAGCACGGTAAAGGATGCCATATTCGCAACCAGAAGGATAACGCCAAAACCAAGAATATATACCATCACGAAGAGATGCACTACGATCCTCATCAATCATACGCGCACGCATTTCTGAAAAAACAGTCTCTCGTAAGTCAGAAGATTTTTCTAAAATAAAAGAGCTATAAGCATTCTCATCTTCTAAACTTTGGCGTATATCAGTTGGTAAACAAGAAGAATCCTGCAAAACATCTTGCCAATTATCAGCACGTAACCAATGAAACTCATCATCTCGTTCTATGTTATGATTACGGTGAGTATAAAAACGTTTCTCTATTTTAGGGGGAAAAGACATTATTCTTTTTCCTTAAAATTAAGAGCTGTCCCATTAATGCAATAGCGCTTGCCTGTAGGGGCAGGACCATCAGAAAATACATGACCTAAGTGAGCTCCACAATTTTGGCATAAAACCTCTGTACGGTTCATAAACAAAAAACCATCAACCTGTTCCACAACACTAGATAAAGAAGAAGGTTCATAAAAACTTGGCCACCCAGTGCCACTATCAAATTTTGCTTTTGAACTGAAAAGAAGTGCAGAACAACAGATACAATTATAATCTCCTGCCAATTGATTATCCCAATAAGGACCCGTAAATGCTTTTTCAGTACCACCTTCACGAGTCACATGATAAACAAATTCACTGAGCTCAGAACGCCACTGAGAATTTGTTTTAGTCACTGACCAAGAAAATGAATTCTTATCTGGATTTGACATAAAATAATCTTAGAGATAAAAATTCATACACAAACAGAGTCTTCCCTATAAAGGCGTTCAACACAAGGTTGTAACTCATGACTCCAGCTGTTTAAAGTTGTTTTTAATTTCTCTGTAGAGACATAAAGCTCAGAACGACCGATCTTCTGTAAAGAACGAATATAACCACGATCTTCAAAACGTTTTAAGCCCGAACGAATGGTACCATAAGCACGACCAGTTAAGTCAACAAAATCTTTTGTCACAGTAGAACGACCTACAGATTCATTAGAAAGCAAAACAAAAATCATAACCCAGTCCTCATAATTAGGCGATGAAGTGCCAAACAAGTCTTGACCAAGACGGTGGGCATTTAACAAAACATTTATGCTCAATACTGCTTCGGTAGATAAGCCAGAAACCGTAGGCTCTATCTCGTTAGGAAAGGCAAATTTTGTGCTTATCATAAAAAAAATCCTTTAAAAGCAGTATGTAACTTCATAAGCATATTATAATAACGCAAAATATCAATATTAAATTTTTTATTAAAGGGCTTAACTAATTGAATTATTTGTGCAACAATGAACTATCCTCATGGCTATAAGGCTGGTGGATACTACACTGAATAAAAATAAAAATAAAAAGGTAGGAATATGTATACAAAACAGATCGTCTGTGGTCGGCATCGTGCTGGCTTGTACAGAAAACAAAACATAAATCATGTAAATCTTAAAAAAATAGCTTGTGCTCATTTGGTTATGTCAAATACCGCATTAGCGCATAACCTCCCTGCGGGACTCATGACATATACTGGGAGAGGACGTAAATCCGTATCTAGTGCAAGGCATAAAGCACAATATTTATGTCATGTTGGATTCGGTATGACACTCACAATGGTAGGAGAAACGTTCAAAAGAGATAGAACAAGTGTCGCTCATGCTTGCCAACAAGTAGAAGAGTCTCGTGATACACAAAATCAAGACTTAGCCTTAAATTGTCTCGAAACAGGGTTGCAGGAACTAGCTAATTCTTTGCAGTTAGTACGGTAATGAGACCTACAGATATACAAGAGTTTAAGCGCCTGGCACGACGATTATCCGAAGAAGGTACTTACATTGCAGCATGTCAAAATGGCTATGGATTAATGGTTAAAAAGAATAAATGGACAAAACCAGTTCTTAAAACCACACAGGAACATTTAAAACGTTTCCTTAGCGCTGATTTAATCGAAATAAAAAAAACTGGGGGTTATCAGATTAGCAAAACGGGTAAATTTTATTACCGAAGACAATATAGTCAAATAGACCCTTTTCGTGAACAGCATCAAAATATAGAAAAAACACCAGAAGGGCGCATAAAAAATACAACAGAAACTCCACTGGAATGGTTGAAATCTAGAGTTAATAAAGGAGGAATAAAATTTACAGAGGCTGAATTCGCAGCAGGTGATAGAATACGAAAAGAATATGAATTAGCAAAAATGAACCATACCATGAGCATAGATTACGAAAAACCTATCGTACAAGATGGCCGAAAATCCGGAAAAGTTACGTATGATTTACCAGATTTCGTACTCGATACAAGGCAGAAATTACGTAAAACATTAAACGCTGTTGGGGAAGATTTAGCGGATATATTGATTATTGTATGTTGTCAGTTATCTGGGCTCGAAGAAGCAGAAAAAGTAATGCAGTGGCCCAGAAGGTCAGGAAAACTTGTCCTCAAAATTGCTCTTGCAAGACTTGCTCAATATTATGGCTGGCAACCTGCTAATAGATTCTCAACCTCTAAACGAATACGTGATGCAATAGAGTGAAAACCATTAGAACGCTGAGAGGTTAAATGTTCCCCTAAACCAAGTTTTTCAAAAGTCTCTGACGCAGAGATAGATAAACAGGTTTGGGGAGAATGACCGTTGTAAAGTGATAATAAAATAGCAATCAGACCTTTCACAATATGTGAATCGCTATCACCGCGAAATGATATGCATTCAGAAGTAGATGAACTTAAAAGCCAAACCTGACTTACGCAACCAGAAACTTTATATTTGTCAATATATTCATGAGACGCCAAAGGTAACAAATCCTGCCCAAGGTCTATGATATAACGATAACGATCTTCCCAGTTCCCTAAAAAAGAAAAATCATCCAATAATTTTTGAGAAGGCATCAATCTAAAATTCCAGTTATAGTTAAAGTACAAAGTATTTTCTCTAGTATCAATGTTTATATATTGTCAATGTAATATAAAAAAAGTATGAAATAATAATGAATATAGAACACATCATTACAAATATTAACGATCAGTTGCAAACATGGAAAACACAATTTGTAGAACATGGATGGATGAACCCAACATTTCTAACAATAGTTGTAATTGCTCTGTTAACGTACTGTACAAAAAAGCCATTTTATAAGTTGATGATAAAACTTTTCAAAAGAATGGAAAACCCTCTGCAATTAACTTTTGAAGAAGATTATATAAAAAGGGTAGAAAAACATCTTAGGAATATATGGTTAATATCTGGGATATATCTAATGTTATCTTTTCTTCATATACCAGATTCTATTGACCAAATCATATATAATATATTAAAATCATTTTTGATCTTAAACGTAGTGTTGATTATATCTCAGGGCTTAAACTATGTAACTCTACAATCTAAAGTTATGAAAAAGAGAATGCACTCTGAATTATTAGAATGGAGTAGAAAAATACTTCAAGTCATTATTTGGATGACTGTTATATTTAATATTGCATCTATTTGGGGTCTTGATACTACATTTTTAATGACAGGCAGCGGAGTGATCGGGGCAGCTATAGCATTCGGGGCACAAGACTTATTTAAAAATATTTTAGCGGGGATAACTATACTAAGTGAGAAAAAGTTCAAAAAGGGAGAACATATTAAAGTCAATGGAGTTGTCGAAGGAATCGTCATGGAAATAGGCTTTAGGTCATCACTTATTAGAAGTTTCGAAAGCTATACAATTATGGTGCCAAACGAAGTCCTAGCCAATCAGGCGTTACAAAATATCTCAAGAAGAAAAAATAGACGAATAATATGGGAAATTGGGCTGGAATATAGAACAAATATAATGCAACTTAAAAATATCCAAACACAAATTTTACAATATATACAACAAGAACCATGGTGCTTAACAGGAGAACAAGACTCATATGGTGTAATGATTAACGAATTTACAGACTCTGCAATCAATATAAGAGTGTATTGTTTTTTTGATACTAAACAATGGAAAGAATATTTAAATTATAGACAACAATTGATATTAGCGATTAAAGAAATTGTAGAAAAACAAGGCGCAGGTTTTGCCTTCCCAAGTCAATCCATATATCACGAAATTATACCAGAAATAAATATAAATGAACAACATAACATATGAGAATCGTTGTCATCGGAGCGGGAATCATTGGCATCACAACTGCTTGGGAACTAATCCAGGAAGGGCATAAGGTTACAGTTATAGATGAAAAACCAGAAGTGGCACTGGGTGCAAGTTTCGCAAATGGAGGACAAATAACGATTTCACACCCACAGCCTTGGGCACATCCTAAAATACCAAAACAAATTATACAAAAATGGGGCAAAATAGATTCTCCGTTTCGATGGAAAATAAATAGTAATTGGCAAGAAATAAAATGGGTATATTTATTCCTTAGGAATTGTACAAACCATGCATGGAAAAGTGGAATAAAACGAAATCGAGAATTAGCAAAATACAGCCAAGAAATATTACATCAAACAAAGTATAAAGTAGGTGATGTAATTGATTATCAAATTAAAAAAAAAGGAAATTTACAATTATTAGAGGAACAATCTAATAAAACAGAAATACAACATTTTCTAGAAGAGCAATATTTAGAAACACAAAATATTTTGAAATATGAACCAGCATTAAAATATGCTGTTCAAAAACAATTATGCTTAAACGCTATTTATACAAAAAATGATGAAATGGGAGATGCTTATTTATTTACTAAACAAATGGCACAATATTTAGAAACTAAAGGAGTTAAATTTATATTTAATCAAAAAGTTATAAAAATAATACACCATAATAATCAGGTAAAATCGATTAAAACACAAAAAAAAATAATACAGGCGGAAGTATTTATTCTCGCAAATGGAATCGGTGCAACTCAAATTTGTAAAAATATTAAACAAAATATCCCTCTCATTCCTGTAAAAGGGTATTCCATTACATTTCCTGTGACAAAAAAACATAAAATAAAACTAAAACTATCCTTAACAGACCATAAAAATAAATTGGTAATTACACCTTTTAAAAATCAATTGAGAGTTGCAGGATTTGCAGAAATAGGTATGGATCAAAAAATAGATAGCGAAAGAGTCGCTGTTATGACCAAAAGAATAAAACAATTACTTCCAGAAAGTGCAGATTATAATCAAGGGAAACCTTGGGTTGGCTTTAGACCTATGACACCAGATACAGCACCAATTATCGATAAAATAGAACCATTTAATAATCTATGGATCAATACAGGACATGGACCATTAGGGTGGACACTGGCTCATGCTAGTGCAAAAATAATTGCAGATATGATCAATAAACAAACCACAAAAATAAATACTAAATATTTTAGCTATAAACGTTCTTTTATCAGTGGAAAAGAAAATTATTCTTGCGAATGAGGGTGACGACGCCAAGGAATAGACAAGCCATCATTAGAGGCAGGCTGGTAAGACGCAGAAAATGTTGATAAAGAATTAGTAAATTGTTCTAAGGTAATATCATCTGAAACTTCAAAAGAATTAATACCACAACGAAACATATAGTGCCATTGATCATAAGAAACATCACCAACTGCACGTATATCTTTCTTGAAACCTAACTCATCACGTAAAATCCGTGCTGAAGAATATCCTCTACCATTACGAAATGTTGGGAAATCAATTAAAACTACAGATAAAATATCTAAATAATCCACGAGCAAACGTACATCTTCACCAATCTTATTATCTGAAGAGAGTAAAACGCCTACAGAACCAGTATGAGACTGGAATGTATTATTTTTTGCTAAAAAC
>CAYMEP010000026.1:0-3755 GCA_964389695.1 uncultured Rhodobiaceae bacterium
CTGCTAGCTTCATCAATTTGAATGCTTTTCCAAGTTTTCCCGTAGACGGTAAATGAGGTCCTTTACATAAGTCTTTCCAGTCTCCTTGACGATAAAGACTAACCTCCTCACCTTCTGGGATAGACTCGATAATTTCTGCTTTATAATGCTCATTAATGTCTTTGAAATGTGCAATCGCATCATTACGTTGCCAGATTTCACGAGTAATTGTTTCATTACGCTCAACAATTTTACGCATCTGCTGTTCAATAACGTCCAAATCTTCGAGGCTAAATGGCTCTTTTCGAGCAAAATCATAATAAAATCCATTTTCGATAACTGGTCCAATGGTCACTTGTGTTTCTGGATATAGCTCTTGTACAGCCTGTGCCATAATATGTGCAGCATCATGACGCATAATCTCAACACCTTCGGCATCAGAAGCTGTAATAATTGCAATTTCACAAGATTTATCAATAACCGTTACTAAATCAACTAACTCACCATCTAACTTTAAAGCTAAAGCCTTCTTTGCTAAAGAGTTAGAAATAGATTTTGCAAATTCTAATCCATTTAACGGAGCTTCAAATTGACGAGTCGCTCCATCAGGTAATGTTAATGTCAGCATAAGTAATCCATTTATTTCCAAATTAAAAAATAAGTCTATATCGGCAAGGGCGTTCTGCCAAGATACATAAGTTATGAACGAGGTGGTTTTTTCTTATTTTTTGGCGGGACAGGATCAAATCCATGTTTTGCTCCTAATTTCTTACAAGGATGACAGCTTAAAAGCCGTTTCACTATCAATAGGCTACCCATAAAAATACCATGTATTTTCAATGCGTCTACAGCATACTCAGAACAAGTCGGCTGAAAACGACAGGCAGGAAGCGTAAAAGGCGAAATGAAATATCGATAAAAATAAATAGGAATTAATAACAAGTATTTTAAGAAACGAAACATAATGAAATATAAACTTCATTATTGAAAATACAAATATATTTTTACAGACTTGTTTTATATAATTTTAATATGCTAACAATTTTAATATGGAATTTAAAAATAAAAAAATTATCGTTACAGGAACAAATCGTGGCATTGGCAAAGCCTTAGTTGAAGCTCTACTGCAACGTGAAGTCTCTACGATATATGCCACAGCAAGAAATATAGAGAGTCTCTCTCATTTTAATGATAAGCGTATAATCCCTATTACATTAGACATTACGAATGAAACCCAAATACTTGATTTCGTACAATTGGCAAAAGATACCAATATACTCATCAATAATGCTGGGATTCAACTTACTGGAAGTGCCTTTTTAATGCCTATGGAAGAAGTCAGGCAGAATATGGAAGTCAATTATTTCGGTACATTATCTATGATACGTGGATTTTTGCCAACCTTAGAACAAAATGCAACTTCAGAGGCTCCCTCCTCTATTGTTAATATTATCTCTAGTGCTGCCTTTGTTGGCTTTCCCTTTTATGGTGGGTATTCTGCTTCAAAGGCCGCAGAATTCTCAATCACCCAAGGGGCAAGACTAGAATATAAACATAAAAACATTAACGTCCATAGTGTGAATACAGGCGCCATTGATACCGATATGAATGCTGGTCTGGACATTCCTAAAACCTCTCCAGAAGACGTTTCTAATGCCATGTTAGATGCTTTAGAAACCGATGAACAAGATATTGCTCCTGACGATAATGGCAAACGTATTTTTGAATTATGGAAAAAAGATTACAAAGCCCTAGAAGACATGGCATATGAAGATTTTTTACAATATGGCGAATAATAAATTTGGTAAATTAGTATCTGTTAAATTACGTGATATATAAGAAGATGAGGCTAAAACTTTACCCCTTGGCTCGCTAAAGAAAAGTATCTTTCTTTTCTAGACAATACTATCGGTATAGAGCTTGAACAAAAATCACTGGAAAAAATGTCGGAAAATTTCGTGCCGGTATTCTCTACAAGAATACTATTGATAACTCATGGGTACTCATAGAGAATCAACTTGAAGAAACCAATCATAGACATCCTAGGGCAACTTCTTACCTATACGGCAGGTTTAGAAACCGTATTAAAGACCTTTAATTTTGAGCAAAACAAGCCTCAATCGCTGTGAATATCAATAATGTAGATTCATGACGGTGAGGATATTCCTTAATCGATTGTAATAACTCTAAGTCTTGCCACTTTTCTGCAAAGAGATACTCATCCCCCTCAAGCATTGCTTGCATCTGCTGATGTACTTTTTGGCATTCTTGTATAGTGCTTCCTATAATCTGTTTTGCAACAATAGAGGCTGTTGCTTGTCCCAAAGCACAGGCTGTAATCTCTTGAGAAAATTTACGAACACAACCTGCCTCATCCATACGTAAAAAGACTTCAATTTTTGATCCACAAATTTTAGAATATGCTTTTGCACAAATATAAGGTTTATCTAATTTGCCAATATGTGGAATATTACCAGCAAGATATAAGACTTTTTTGGTATAGACATCTTCCACAGACTTACCCTCTTTTATGCCATAGACTCGTACCATCTGACTTATCTTCAATATCGATATTCATTGCGTTTAATTCATCACGAATCTCATCTGCTCTCTGATAGTTTTTTTCTTGTTTTGCTTTTTGTCTTTCCTCTAAAAGAGATTCGATAAGTGTTTCTTCTCCTTCCTCTATTTTTGTCTCAAACCATTTCTCTGGGGTTTGTTGTAAAATTCCTAATAATTTTCCTGCCCCTAATAAATGAGCTTTATCTTCTGGTGTTTTTGCAGATTTAGCTAAAGAAAATAATTCAGCAAGTGCTTTAGGTGTATTTAAGTCATCACATAATGCATTCAAAAATGTGTCATTTGGTTTTTGTGTATTGTCTTCCTTATCGGGAAGTTTTTGCAAGACGGTATAAAGCTTATCTAAATTACGTTTAGATTGCTGTAATAGTTCTGCTGTAAAATCTAAGGTTTGTCTATATTGCCCTTGTAATAAAGCAAGCCTTATGACTTCTCCTTTATGTTCTTCCAAAATTTCTTTAATTGATTTTATATTGCCGAGTGATTTAGACATTTTTTCACCTTCAATATTCAACATACCATTGTGCAACCAAAAATTGGCTAAATCTACACCATGAGCACATCTACTTTGTGCGGCTTCATTTTCATGATGAGGAAAACACAAATCTGCCCCACCTCCATGAATATCTATACTCTGCCCGAGATGTTGCAATATCATTACCGAACATTCTATATGCCACCCAGGTCGTCCTCTGCCCCACGGGCTTTCCCAGCCAGGTAATTCTTCACTAGAAGGCTTCCACAACACAAAATCTGCTGCATTTTTTTTATAAGATGCAATTTCGACTCTTGCCCCTGCCTTCATATCCTCAACATTACGTCCCGAAAGTGTTCCATAAGCAGAATCAGTGGTGACATCAAACAAAACATGTCCTTTGCCCTCTCCTTGTCCCTCATAAGCATGATGATTAGCAATCAACTGCTTAATCATCTCCTGCATCTGTTCTATATAATCTGTTGCCTTTGGTTCTATGTCAGGAGGAGAGACACCTAATGCCTCCATATCTTTACTATATTGCTCATGGTAACGAGCAGTAATCACTGAAATATCGACAGATTCATTTTGTGCTTTTTGATTAATTTTATCATCAATATCTGTAATGTTACGAACATAAATAAGCTTCGGATAAAGATATCGCAAAAGAGTCGCCAAAACATCAAAGACAATCGCAGGGCGTGCATTGCCAATATGAGCC
>CAYMEP010000026.1:3765-9700 GCA_964389695.1 uncultured Rhodobiaceae bacterium
GCCATACACAGTAGGACCACATACATACATACTCACCGCACCAGACTGGGCAGGCGTAAATTTTTGTTTTTGGCGTGTTCTACTATTGTAAAATAATAATTCCATAATAATAAAACATATAAAGTGATTTTATCACTCCTGCAACCATTGACACACTTGACCGAATAAGATTATTTACTTATACCCTGATACTTAAACTATATAATGAAGGAATAAGATATTCATGGACAAGCCATCACGACAGCAAGCTGAAGAAGCTATACGCACTCTGATTGCTTGGGCTGGGGACAACCCAACCCGTGAAGGGCTAAAGGAAACACCTAAACGCGTTGTCGCCTCGTATGAAGAATTTTTTTCTGGTTACAACACAAATTTAGAAGATATTTTCAAATGCACTTTTGAAGATGTTGGCACTTACGATGACATGGTGATGCTACGTGACATTAATTTTGAAAGTCATTGTGAACATCATATGGTTCCGATTATAGGCATTATTCATATTGCCTATATGCCTCAAGGTCGTGTCATTGGGATTTCAAAACTTGCTAGAATTATTGAGGCTTTTGCCAAAAGACTACAAACACAAGAAACAATGACGGCACAAATAGTTGATACGATTCAATCTTTTTTGGCCCCTTTAGGGGTTGCTATTTTAATAGATGCCAAACACCAATGTATGACAACAAGAGGAATTAAAAAACCTGACGTATCTACAATTACAAGTAAGTTTACGGGTATATTTCTTAAGGACACAGACTTAAAAAACCGTTTCTTACATTTAACAAAATCATAAAAAATGTCTGATACAGTTTCCAAAAAACCTTATTTCAAAGAACGTAAATCTATTGAACAGGTAGAAGAGAGTCACGATCTTGCTCCAAAATTTGATACAAATGGTTTAATTTCTGTCGTCACCACCAATCATAAAACTGGTGAAGTACTTATGCAAGGCTATATGAATCCAGAAGCTTTATCATTATCTATAGAAACTGGTGAAGCTCATTATTATAGTCGTTCACGTGCTTGCCTATGGCATAAAGGTGCAACGAGTGGACTCGTTCAAAAAATAATAGAAATGCGTATAGATGATGATCAAGACTGCCTATGGTTATTAGTAGAAGTAAGTGGTAGCGGTGCCTCTTGTCATGTAGGATACCGTTCTTGTTTTTATCGTTCTATACCACTAGGCAATCCAGTAAATTCTGATTTAAAGTTGAAGTTCGAAGAAAATAAAAAAACCTTTGATCCTCTTACTGTATATGGTGATGTACCCAACCCAACAAAATTATAGTCTATTTCATCCTTTTCTTTTATCAGACCCCACCCAATTGCCATAATCCACATATCCTAGACCTCCTGTCTCAGAACGAGGGGTTTTATCAAACCATGTAAAAAACAAGAACCCAGCAAGGAACCCACCAATATGAGCTTGCCACGCAATAGAAATAACTTCTCCTTGTACAACCATTCCCATAGTGCCAAAAATAATATTTACCATAATCCAAATGACTATAAACATTAAGACTCTAGGTGTTTTTAGACATTCATGGATATACATTACTCTAGCACGAGGAGGATGTAATCGAAATAAATTATCCCCCGGTTGTTTAAATATAAACCTCACAGCTGCACCCATAATACCTGCAACACCACCTGAAGCACCAATCATTAAGACAGAAGCATCACTATTAAACAACCAGTAAAATAATGCTGCACAGATACAACAAAACAGATAAAAGAAAACGAAACGAAACCATCCTCCTATACGTAAACTCACAGGAATTCCAATTGCTAAGAACCATAAAGAATTCATAAGCAAATGTTCCCATCCATTATGTAAAAAACTATATGTTAACAGACTCCACCATGCCTCTCCTTCTGAGAATCGTAACGGCATAAAGGAAGTGTTTTGTATAATAAAGAAATACCCTCTCTCTGATACAAAATTGTTCAATAAAAAATAAACTGCAAATAAAAATAACAACATTAATAGGATTACAGGAGGAACTTTTCGTCTTTGCTTAAGCATTAAATTTTGCATAATTTTAGATCCTTTTTAAATTTCTTCCAATTATTTATATAATGCTCTACCCCTTCTTGAATCATTCTTTCCGTTTCTTCACCTAGTTTTTTCACCACCCTTGCTGGAATACCCACCACCATAGAATTATCTGGAACCACCTGGTTCTCTTTCACAAGAGCCCCGCTACCAATAATACAATTATGCCCTATTTTGGCTCCATTTAAAATGGTTGCTCCAATTCCTACCATTGAACCACCACTAATTTCACATCCATGCAAGACCACTTGGTGTCCAATAATACAATCTCTCCCTATATATAATGGAAACCCTATATCCGTATGTAAAATACATCCATCTTGTATATTCGTATTTTCTTCGATCGTGATAGGCTCATTATCGCCTCGAATTACAGCTCCATACCAGATACTGACATTTTCTTTTATCGTTACATTACCAATAATTCGTGCCGAATTAGCAATCCAATACTGCTTATTTTCAGGTATCTGTGGTGATATATCTCCCAGCTGATATACTGACATTATTTATCCTTCTGCCTCTGCCAAATCAAAGTCAAGAATAACCATAGAGAAATTATAAGATACCTCTCCTTCTTCTTCATCTTTCGTTATTGTCCCTATAAATTCACCACCCAAAACAACCTCGACCAAATCCTGACGCACAGACCGTTTCAATACCAAATTATCAGTTTCAAATTTATTTTGCATATAACTTTGCACATCCATCATTTCTTGATTATTCATTGTTTTCTCTCTTATTTTGTTTATTTAACTGAATGATTCATTGCTTTTGCCGGTTTATCATGGGCACCTTGATTGATAATTTTTGCAGGAACACCAACGGCCGTCGAATAGGCAGGAATATCATCAAGGACTACACTACCTGCACCAATTCTAGAATAATCTCCAATAGAAATATTACCAAGTATTTGTGCACCAACACTTAGGAGAACACCATCACCAATTTTAGGATGCCTATCTCCTGTTTGTTTTCCATTTCCTCCCAACGTTACCCCATGCAACATAGACACTTCATTTCCGACACAGGCTGTTTCTCCAATGACAACAGATGTAGCATGATCCATTAGGATTCCACTTCCGATCTTTGCTGCTGGATGAATATCCACAGCAAATACTTCTGCTACACGGCTTTGTATATAAAGCGCCATCCCTTTCTGGTTATGATTCATCAACCAATGCATCGCTCTATAAGCCTGTAACGCTAAAAATCCTTTGAAGAATAAGAAGATATATAAGTAATTCTGACATGCTGGGTCACGTTCAAATACTGCCTTCATATCAGCATAAACTATATCCTCTATATTTTCTTGTTCTTGAAACGCTTTATAAATAATAGCTTGCAAAGCATCATAGGCAACGACTTCATTTTGTATTTTAGAAGCAATCTGACACGATAAAGCTAACAGTAAAGTCTCATGAGACAAAACACGTGTCTGTAACAACTTCTCGAGAGCAGGCTCATCAAGGCGTAATACCTCTGCTTGATGACAGATAGGTTCCCAAATATTATTTTTCGAACTTATTTGTGTCTTAACAATCATTTCTATTCCGTCCACTTTCTAGTTTGTGAGGTAACATCCTAGATAAAGTTTAACAAGAAGAATGATTTTATAAACGTAATATTTGATATTTTTTTTTGAAACACTTGATTGAAAAGCTGATACTAGCTATAGCAATAAATATGGGAAAACAGACACAAGCTAAATTTCAAAACGATCAAGGTGTTACCCAAATTTTTATTGGTGTAAAACAGTTTGAATGTATAGGTGCATCTCCACCCTATGACCATCCCCATATTTATTTAAATATGGGCAAGGAACAACATATTAGATGCCCCTATTGCTCTACATTATACACATACGATGAAACATTATCTGCAAATACAACACAACCAGAAGGTTGTTCTATCAATTTATAAACGATGAAGGAGACAATTATGCGTAAAATACAGCATTTTATTTCAGGAAAAGCCTATGAAGGAAATTCAGGTCGTTTTACAGATATCTATAATCCTTCAACAGGTCAAGTTCAAGCCCAAGTTCAACTAGCAACTCCGGACGAAGTTGGAACTGCAATTGAAGCTGCTCGTATTGCTCAGCCAAAATGGGCAAAAATGAATCCTCAAAAACGAGCCCGTGTTATGTTTCGTTTCAAACAATTATTAGAAGATAATATGGACGATTTAGCTGCTATGTTGTCTTCAGAGCATGGAAAAGTTATTGCTGATTCTAAAGGTGATATTCAACGTGGACTCGAAGTGATTGAATTTGCTTGCGGCATTCCTCATCTTCTTAAAGGAGAATACACAGAGAGTGCGGGAACTGGCATTGATGTTTTTTCTTCACGTCAAGCCCTTGGTGTTGTTGCAGGGATTACGCCTTTTAATTTTCCTGCAATGATTCCTATGTGGATGATGGGCATTGCTTTGTCGGTTGGAAATTCTTTTATTCTAAAACCATCAGAAAAAGACCCTTCTGTACCACTACGTCTGGCAGAATTATTTTTAGAAGCGGGATTACCACAAGGCGTATTAAATGTTGTCAATGGTGACAAAGAAGCTGTCGATACCCTACTCACACATCCTGATGTTAAAGCGGTGAGTTTTGTTGGCTCTTCGGATATTGCTCACTATGTTTATGCGACAGGAACTGCACATGGTAAACGTATTCAAGCAATGGGTGGCGCAAAGAATCATGGAATCATTATGCCTGATGCAGATATGGATCAAGTAATTAAAGACTTCTCTGGTGCTGCCTATGGATCTGCTGGTGAACGCTGTATGGCATTGCCTGTGGCTGTCGTAGTAGGAAAAGATACCGCTGATGAATTTATATCTCGTATGCAAGAAGAAGCAAAAAGTTTAAAAATTGGTGTATCTACAGATGACAGCGTACATTATGGTCCTGTTATTTCTGCCGCTCATAAGAAAAAAGTTGAAGATTATATTCAGATGGGACTCGATGAAGGTGCTGATTTATTAATCGATGGACGAAACACAACACTGAAAGGGCATGAAGAAGGGTTTTTCATTGGTCCGTCTCTGTTTGACAATGTCACAGCAGATATGAAAAGTTATCAAGAAGAAATTTTTGGTCCTGTTTTACAAGTCATACGTGTTGATAGTTTAGAAGATGCTATAAAATTACCAAATCAACATCAATATGGTAATGGCGTTGCTATCTTTACTCGCAATGGTCTTGCCGCTCGTGAATTTGCGACTAAAGTCAATGTCGGCATGGTAGGAATCAATGTTCCGATTCCTGTTCCTCTTGCCTATCATAGTTTTGGTGGTTGGAAACGCTCATGCTTTGGTGATGTAAATCAACATGGCATTGAAGGAATTCGCTTTTTTACAAAAGTTAAAACAATTACACAACGCTGGCCTTCGGGTGAGGTTTCAGATCAATCTTTTGTTATTCCAACCATGGATTAAGAGGAAAATATGTCAGACACTTTCAAAAATATTACGTTTTCACAGAAAGACCGTGTTGGGGTTGTTACCCTAAACCGCCCCGATAGTTTGAACGCACTTAATGCAGAAATATTAGGTGAACTTAATGCAGTTTTTATGAAAATTGATAATGATAAATCAATCGCAGTTACCATTTTAACCGGTGAAGGTCGTGCATTTGCAGCAGGGGCTGATATTAAAGAAATGCAAAACCAAAGCTTTAGTGATATGTATATGGATGATTATTTTTCTGGATGGGATAAATTTGCTCGCTCTAGAAAACCCATTATTGCAGCTGTAAATGGCTTCGCACTTGGTGGTGGTTGTGAATTAGCGCTTATGTGTGATATTATTTTAGCGTCTGACAAAGCAAAATTTGGACAACCAGAAATTAAGTTAGGGGTCACCCCAGGTATGGGAGGT
>CAYMEP010000027.1:0-9562 GCA_964389695.1 uncultured Rhodobiaceae bacterium
ATCTCCTCCTACTCTACTTCTTCTAATCCAAGTAATATGACGGTCTCCAAGTTCATCCACTTTGACTTTAAGATAAGTTGGAGCAAAGGGCTTTAATCCTATTCTATTAGGGAGAAAGTTCGTATTTTTCCATGTATATTCACCTTTATTTTGTTCAGAAGATCCATATACTAGGTTCATTTCTTCTGGCAAATCACTTAGAAGCACAGGCAATGAGGCAACAGCCGAATTAAGCAAGATAACCCTTGCACCTGCTCCTAGATTATTTTCCATAATAGCTTCTGAGCCGAATTGACCTCGTAATAATTTAGACAACCGGTAAGTAAAGTTATCTACTAGTTCTGCATTACAGAACTGAATAATTTCCCACCCATTTTCTGTCTCAACAGCTAATTTATTTGCACCAGATAGAACATCATTCTCAGAATGAGAGTCTAATGTTCCTGCAAAGATTTTAACTTCCAGTATATTACCTCTATCCCATATCACATTGGGACCTGCTAAAAGATTATTTTGTGTTTCTCCTAAAATGGCGGCCTGTTCTATATCCAATGACCATGAATTAATTTTATTTTCAACCTGCACACCTTTTCCCCAAGGTTGAGCAAAGGCTGCAACATATGGAATAGCTGCATTACTTTCTTCAAATGGTGGTAAATTAACAATCCACACTTCGGGAATAGAAATAACAGATAAAACCTCTACATTAGAATTTTGATCAAGACGTTCAATTTGGTTATACAAACTACGTTCATATCTAACAGCATCTATTTCACGCATATTCGTATCTGTAATTTGTACCATACGATATGATAACTCATTTAATTTGATGATATCTCCTGCTTGTAAAGCTGCTTCATTAATCGGTAAATTAATTTTTAATGATTCCTGTTCTATCCAGATTTCTGCTAAAATTCGTTCAGCGATTTCTTGTGCCTGCCCAGATCTCAATACCATAGGTAAATCTACACTCATGACATATTTTGTTTGACTTGGGCGTCGTGCCTCTACGGAAGCAGGTTGGTATTCACCCGCATAATCAATATATGATACTTTTACCGTCGAAGGTAACTCAGAAACATCACCACGAGTTATTTGATAATTATTTAATCCACTACTAACAACATGTTGATTATCCGTAATTGTTATGCTGTCTAATTCACCCATTGGATACAAAGAGATTCCCGTTTGTTTTTTAATAGGTTTCAGTGCAAATGCTTGTAAAAGTGGCTCTAACATTTCTCTTGGGGTTGCTATTTGATCCACAACATACCCTTCTAAGAAATAGTTTCTATCTGCTTCAGTAGCTAGTTTTATTTGATTATGTGTCAAGCTGCTCGTTATCGCTGATAAAGGTGCTGCAGAGAGTCTTCCATTGATCCAATGTCCTCTTGCCCATAATTCTCCATCCACCCAAACATCTGTATTCAATGGGAATGTTGGATATGGTCTTGCATCCCATGCCCAAATACACATCTGATCGGCCAACACCATTGGGTCATTATAAATATTAGATATTGGATTATTATTTTCATCATTCCAATATTCACTGATTGCTTTTAGAAATCTCAATTGAATTTCATCATCTCTTTGTCCATTTGATGCATATGGCAGTCCAGAGTCAGATGATTTATTATCTGGGAATCTGTTTGGTTCATTTGGACCTTTATCAACGGCTGGACATCCAATTTCTGTAAACCAGATAGGTTTTTCTTCCGCTTGCCAATTTGTGGCTGTGGTTTCAACATTATTTTGACGTTGTATATGCGTATTTTTCCACCAATTTTTAATATCTTTACTTCGGAACACCCAAGGTTTATTTAACCCATCGGTAATATCAGTACGTATTTGATTTTCTCTATCTGCCTCATTCTGATAATACCAATTATAATATATTCCTCCCTCTATATTACTTTTAAGATATTCGATATCATAAATGCTATTATATCCATCTCTTATATCTTGATGGTTAGTTCCTTCTCTCCAGTCTGCTAATGGTGCATATTGATCGATTCCAATAAAATCTACATTACTATCAGCCCAAAATTCATCTAAAGGGAATCCTAGGTCATTATTACCAGAGACAAAATGGGCACCATATTCTGTCCAATCAGCAGCATAAGATATTTTTGTATTTGGCAAGATTTTTTTAACATTCTTAGCTAATTTTGTTAGATAAGTAGCAAAAGGGTATTTGCCTCTTTGGCTCCGCAATTTACTTAACTGTACCAGTTCCGAACCTACTAAAAATGCGTCAACTCCTCCTGCTTCTGCACATAAATGTGCGTAATGTTCAATCATATGAGCTAACCCCCATTGTGGGCTTGCTTCTGTTCCATCCACGTAAAAGAATTTACTAATTTGTTGTTCTATTGCAGAAGTTGCATCTATATTATTGTTCTGACTTGGGGCAATATTGGATGTAATATGCCCTCGCCATGGATAAGGTTTCTGTTCCTTTTCTCCATAAGGGTCTGTTAATCCATTTTTTTCTGGAATATCCATCATAATAAATGGATAAAATAACACTTTAAACCCTCTCTGTTTTAAGTCTTGTATTGCACGTTTCACACTCATATCATTAGGCGTACCACCATATGCAGGACGATTATTGAAAGTACTTACAACGGTAGCCATAGAACGGTCTACCCCTGCGACGGACCATGTCTCTGGTGCAGTATTTTTTACTTTTGACTCAACACGTGGTTGAATACGACAATGTTCGGCTCGTAAATCTGTTCCAAACCATGTAACCACTAAAGATACACATTTACATTTAGGACATTTTGCCTGTAAATCATCAATGGCAACTTCCCAATCAGATTTGCTTAATGAGATATGCGTATTTTCATTTTGTG
The DNA here is from genome assembly GCA_964389695.1 of uncultured Rhodobiaceae bacterium. Lineage (GTDB taxonomy): Bacteria > Pseudomonadota > Alphaproteobacteria > RS24 > RS24 > CAYMEP01. Next base: position 2,859 of record CAYMEP010000027.1, read on the forward strand.
AGACCCCTTTTCCTATGACCTGTATTACTCTGTTTGGATCATATCCAAATTCGGTTGCCCCAGGAATTAAATTAACAGCTTGAATAAAGTCTGTTTCATCGTTTAATTTCGAAAAAACTTCAAAATTAAATTGTGGGATTCGATTACCAAATTCAGTCAGATTAAAGTTGTGGAACACAATATATGCTAACCCTCTATATGCAGGGGTATTTTCTATTCCCAATGCGGCTTGTATGATTGGGTCACTTTCTTGAGTTTTTATTCCAGAATACACTGTATATTCGAGTGTTCCTAAATCTAATCCCACCCCATCGGCCCAAATTTGTCCAATATGGGATATTTCTCCTTCACATAAAGCGATAGCAAAGCTAGTGATATAACTATAGCTACGTTGTTTTCCTGTTTGAGAGTTTCCTTTTCCTCCTCCTGTTTCATATGCATGTTCTTGCACTGTATCAGCCCAAATCAACTGTCCACCAAGCCGCATACGTCCATAAAGTCGTGCTATCGTATTCCCCTCTGTTGCACGTAACACTTGTAATTCTTTGAGTCTTGAACCTTCTCTCACTTCACCAGATGGTCCAAAAGATTGCAAAGCGAAATTCACAGCTAACTGTGTCCAATTAGAGCTTCCTAAAGTTGCTTGTCCTGCGGTAACGAGGAGATTAGCCATTATTTTGTTCCATTATTTTATGTAATTGAGGAAATTCAAATACTGCGACACAGCGTTTTCTCCAGAAATTTCCGTAACCTGTTTTAAGCACTTGATAACCCTCAGCAGCATGTATCATGTGTTGTTCATCTATCATTAGCCCAAGATGTCGTGCTGGATAACCCGCTCTCATTCTAAACAACAAAATATTTCCACTTTGAACTTTATCTAGCTCCACCTCTTTGACATATGCCTTTAGGCCTTCATATAGTTCTTCTGCTTCACCAGGATGAACATTTCTTGTATAAGGAGGAATATGAGCAAATTCTTCTTGATAGATATGTCGATAAACGCCTCTTATAAATCCTAAACAATCTGCGCCTATTTTTTTACAACTAGCTTGATGTTGATAAGGCGTTCCTATCCAAGATATAGATTCTTCGATAATTCTTTTAGTGATTTGCAGGTTTCGCATTATGGTTTCACGGATATTAAAATATTTGCAGATGGCATGTGAGGCATGCCTTGAAAATTAATTTGGTTTTGGAATTTTGTTTTACAAGTTTCGAAACATTTATCACATCCAGCGGTGATTTGAATCGTATCACCTATTTGTGGTATATCTGGCATTGTATCCCATAGTATTAAGATACGTTTTTCTCCTGCTACATTATCCTCTTTAATTAAAAAGTTAGTATCTTTTAACTCCCCAGTAATGAATTTCATATCACCATAAGCAAACCATCCATTTTCGAAATTCTCTTGTTGTTCAATTGTAATTTCTAACCCATTAACATCAATAATTTCTACATTTGTTGTAAAATTTATTAACTGTGTATTGATTGTACACCTTTCATTTCCTAGGTTTGCATCACATTTTTTTTGATACGTACGTCCTTCTGGGTATTGTAAGTTAATTTCTGTTCCTTTGAGGTCAACGACAAATCCACCACCTTTTTGTCGAATTTCTCCGAAGATTCCTTGTGTTATGAGTATAGCTTGTTCTGGATCACTCCAATTAACTAACCAAAGTTGTATATCCGCACCATCATATAATCCGTATTTTAAATCATTTTTACTAATATGCGGTGTATCGAGTATTCCTGTTAGTTGCATACCATCTGGTGATAAATTAGTTGATTGTTCTACAGCTGATGGTGTCATCCCACTATTAGCATAATAGTCTACACCTTGTAATTGTACTAATTGATCATGATCTGTAAGCCCTAAGACTTTTCCATCTTGACGATGTATGCGCCAACAATGGCATAATGTTGTCACCTCATTTTTGAGATGGTTCTTCATATTTATTGAAATTTGTTGCATTTTATTTTACATTCTTATTTCCACTAGAGGTACATTTTGTACTAAAGCGGCGTTATTATCAGAGAATTGAATATCTAGAAAATCAGTATCAAAACGTACTGGCACATCGAATTCGAATCCTGCGGTTACAGTTTTATTATCTGGAACTTTTGTTACACAAGTAATTGTTCCTATTGTATGGTCTATGGTAAATTCTTGCTGACTCAGTTCAATCGCATCTACCGCTACCTTTACAGTATTCTCGACTGGTTTAAATATTCTCCTTACCGCCGGATGTATTACAGTACCGTATTGTTTCTGTAATAAAAACACCCGGCGGTCAGAATCCGCAGGATGACACTCTTGATCGAGGGGAGAAATCAGAGTGTCAATTGAGGCTGATTGATGATCTAACCAATCACGCCAGCGGAATCCACATAATCGTCCTTTTCTTGCTTCAAAGAATTCAAGTAATTCATATAGTTCGCTGAAAGGTCTTGGACCTGCATTTAAATTATATTTACGTCGTGCTTGCTCCCATGGAGTGTTACGTTTTTCAAATCCTGAGGCTAATGTAGAAATTTCAGTACGCCGTTCTGGTCCACCACGTGATCCATATGAAAGACGAGTGGATAATTTTACGTCATGAAATGCGTTAGTCATTTTAGAATCCTTTCAACCCATTTGAGACCACTTTAGCAAGAATACTCGCGATTTGATTATCAGCTCTTCCCCCTGCATATGGTATTGTTGATTGTGCAGTTGTTTGTGTGCCTGTATTTTGTATATTTGAGTTATAACGTTGATGGTTTGACTCATCATTTAAACTATTGGCAACCAAATTTAATACTTGTAACACTGTAGAGCTACGTTGTTCTATTTGTCCGAAAGTCTGTAGTAGATTATTACCTAATTGTATACTTGCTTGTATGGCATTTGCTTGTTGTGTTTGAGCATTATTTAATACCTGTGTCAGTTGATGTGCAGATTGTGATGTTTTTTGTACAGTCTCAACAATATTTCTCAATCTTTGTTTTTCTGTATTTTGTGTCATATTTATTTCTCCTTTTGATCGGGGAAGATTTTTTGTAATTCATTGAAATTTTCTTTGGTCATGGTGTGCATTTGTCCATCTTTTGGCTTGATTAGGACAAAAAGTTCTCTAGGAGATAAGTTCCAAAATTCTGTTGGTGTAATACCGATACTTAGTGCGGCTTTTTGTAACCCTTGCCAATCGAATAAATGTTTTTTTTCACTCATGGTTGTAGGTTAAATGAATGCATTCTCAATTAGAGTTGTTGCGCATTTTTTTGCTTGGTTAATTCCACCGTCAATTTCTATATTTTTAATTTGTTTTTCACCTGCACCATATAATCCTGCTTGCAAGATATTATGTACATCTGTTGCAGTCATTCCTTGCTCTGCGAATGTCTCGATTAATAGAAGAATATCTTTTCCATCATATATGCTCTCTAAGTATGCGAGAGCAGATAATGTTAATTTTAGAGGGTATTGTGTATTATTAATACTAACACTTACTTCCCCTTGTCTCGGGTTATGAAATCCTTTTTGCATAAATTTAAATTACTGTGAAAGTTATTTGACCTGCAGATTCGAGTGTAATACGCCATACCACTTCAGCATCATATGTCCCTGCATATGTAAGTTCTGTAATGATGAATTGTCCTTCTAACTCTCCAAAATCTGGCAATATAGCTTTCCATTCTTTTTTTTGTCCATTAAAGAACATAGCTCTAATTTCTTCATCTGCGGTTGCGTCTTTAAAAATTCCATCACCTCTTAGCTTAGCATGAGCGATGCCTCCTTCTGAGAGTTCTCTCCATTGTCCTATTGAATCACTATCTGTAATATTGATAACCTGCCTATTTAATTCACATTCACGTGTTTTCAATCCTGCTACGGTTATGTATGTTGTGTTTTGCTTTATTTTCAAAAGCATATCTTTTCCATTTTGTACGCTCATATTTTTATCCTGTTAATTCTGTAACACAGTTAAATTTCACTTGATGTTTCCATGAACTTGCATTTATTTGTTTTTGACTTTCCATAGAAGAAAATCGGCATGCTACACATGTATAATGTGTCATGCTTAGGTTTTGATTATCGAGTACTTCCTTTAATTTAGCGGCTGTTTCTGTGCCTTTATCTAATTCATACAAATCAGACCACACAGAAAAAGTAATAGTATGTTGAAATGTGTTTTCTACATCATGAGGTCGTGTTTCTAGTTTTTCGAATTCTATTCTGGGTGTCTGCTCTGCTCCTCCTGCCACAGGGGCAAATAGAGTTGCTATATTTATATTAGCATTAATTTTTTCAAAAATTGCATTTTGTACTTGTTCGCTTGGATCACTCATTATTTTAGACCTTGTTTATTTACTTTTATATTGTCCCTGCTATAGGGTGAATTATTTTTTCTTCACAAAGACAATCTATCCATCTTTGTCGCCCATCTCTATCTTCTATTGCATGAATGATAAGTATTTGTTGATTACGTGTGAATCGATCACCAATTGCGATATTATTGTTCCACCGTAATCGTGCTTTATGGGTAATTTTTGTTTGTTCTACCCCTGCCATAAATCGGTAATGAGCTGGTCCTGATATTACATATAACCATACATTTTCTCGTGTTTTCCATGTTCGTTGATTGTTATGTACAATAGGATATTGGTGTGTATATCTCAAACGCCTTGTTTTATTCATAATTTCATTACCTTATAAGGTTGTATAAGAGTATTGATAATAGCTGGTATTTTCATTTCTTGTGTTACATCTTGCCAATCACGTTTTTCATACCAGTTGACCACTAAATATCGTATTGCTTGTTTTAGAGGTTCTGGTACATCGCTTGGGCTATCACCAAACCCTGCAGTTAAAGAGACGAGTATTCCTAAGGTTTTTCGTTTTATTGGCGGTAAGGTTTGTCCTTCTTTAAACAATATTTGAGGACAACGGCTTGTAATTTCAGTATCATATAATGATGCGTCGACAGTGTATTTTGTTCCACCTAATAGATATACCCCATCGATTTGTTGTACAGGCCAATGTGGTATTTTCAATCCATGATTGATATCTGGCCATTGATCGAACATGACATCCCATGTTTGGGTAATTAATCTTACTCCTGCATTTGCTTCAATTATCATACGTGCTGAGGTGATGAGGCTTGCAATTAGCAAGTCCTCATCTGTTCCAACTTTTAAGTCGTCCCTAATCTCAGCGAGAGTAACCGGTTCTTGTGCCGGTCCTTGTACTAAGAGACTGAACATAACTACGCCGCAACCTTTAATCCGTGTAATGCCTCAAAATCTTGAAGACCACCACCTACTCTACGTGTTGTGTAAAACAGTACATATGGCTTGCTAGAATAAGGATCACGCATAACTTGAGTGCCAAGTTTATCTACAATAAGATACCCTGCTTTAAAATCACCAAACACTATTGGTATTTTATTAGAAGTTACATCTGGCATATTTAAATCTTCAAGAACATTATATCCTAGAAACTTTGGGGATTGGTCAGCTGATGCAGGTGGTACCCACAAATAATTTCCAGCCTCATCACGAATTGTACGTAATTCTGCATGAGTTTTTTTATTCATTAACCAATGAGAATTTCTTCTATACTTTAGTGATGTGTTATATACCATATTGACGAGAAATTTACCATAATCACTTGTGGGTAAGGCTGATGCATGTCCGGAGTGGGATACTATTAATTTGTTCCACCCACCCGTTGTACTTGTAGTATAGGTAAGCAAACCTTTTGGTTGACTTGTTCCATTACCTGTTATAAATGCAGCTGCTTCTGCTTCTACAAAAGCGGATTGTAATGCTTCTATTAACCATTCATCAATATCAATGGCAGCATCTTCGATAATGGTTGAGCTTGCTGCTGGATTTGCATATTGTTCATGCACAGGAATAACTAGTTCACTAAATGTAGATGCCGTTGTTTCATTTCTATTACTTGTTTCGCTCACCCATGACGTTGCCATTTTTGTGACCATATATAGTTTTTTATATGAATTACCTACACTAACTTGTTTTACAGTTGCCACACTTCGTAGTGGCGATGTTTCTGATAATTTATTAGCTATTTCTCGATCAATTTCTGTTGGAACAGCATATCCACCTTGTGAGTTTACTGATCCATTTATTGATCTTGTTTCTAATTGTTGTAGCCTAGCTGTTTCACCTTGCCTCATATATTGTTTAAAAGCAGACTTATGTTCACTTTCATGCTTACCTTCAACGGCATGAGTTTCCTGACTTGGTCGTTTTAATTCGGCCATTAAGTGGTCAACAGATTGATTAATACGGTCAACTTTATTGCGTGTTAATACGTCTTCATTTTGTTTATTCTCGATTTGAGCAACACGTTCATCATTTGTGGTTTTAAATTCCTCAAATGTTTGCATTAATTCATTTAGAACTTGTTTTGTTTCATGATTTACCACCGGTTTATTTTTGTCCACCGATTGAGATGCGTATTCTATTTCCATAATTACTTTCCTATTATTGCTATATTGAAAGGGCTGCTATTTTTTTTGTAGCCCGTCTTATTGTAGGGATGATTTCTTCTTCATCTTCTACAATTTGTGTTTCCGACACTCTTGCTTTTGGTTGCATCGGAAATGTCACAAGAGAGATCTCTACGAGATCTATTTCGAATAGATATCTCATCCCGGATTTCATTCGATTAGCTTTAATCGCCCTGAATC
>CAYMEP010000028.1:0-9320 GCA_964389695.1 uncultured Rhodobiaceae bacterium
CCTAAATGGTGTGATTACGGTAACAGGTCGTCAAGGTCATGTTGCCTATCCTCACCTTGCAAAAAATCCTCTACCAATACTCGTAGAGTGTGTTGATCGCCTCATCAAAACACATTTAGATAATGGAACAGAAGATTTTCAACCTAGTCATTTAGAAATCACATCTATTGATACAAATAATCTGACAACAAATATTATTCCAGAGACGGCACAAGCAAGGTTTAACATTCGTTATAATACAGAATGGACATTAGCAACATTGACACAAAAACTTCATGAAACCATTGGAGACTCACCCCATATATCACTTGAACTTAATCATTCAGGCGATGCTTTTTTAAATACGACAAGTGAATTTACCAATGTCATTGTAGACTCCATTCAGAATGTGACGGGGGTAACACCAGAATTATCAACAAGCGGTGGGACATCAGACGCACGATTCATTAAAAATTATTCTTCTGTTCTAGAGTTTGGACTCATCAATGCAACAATTCATAAAGTGAATGAACATGTGGAAACAAAAGATATTGAAACTCTTACTGATATTTATCAGCAAATTTTAAAGAATTATTTCTCGTAACCTTCTGGATAATCTACCTTCATAAAATATAATCCATGAGGGGGGGCAAGTGCAGCACAATTGGAGCGCTCACAAGACTCCAACGCATGCCGCAGATCCTCTAATGCCCAAGCCCCTGATCCAACTTGTTTCAAACACCCAACAAAAGATCTAATTTGATGATGTAAGAAACTAGTCGCCATTGCATGAATTTCAATTATCTTTCCAGTCTGATTGATAAATAACTTATCTAAGGTTTTGATAGGAGAGTTCGATTGACATCTCGACGATCTAAAAGTGGTAAAATCATGTTTCCCAATCAATATATTGGCTGCTTTTTGCATCAATTCAGCATCTAAATTTCTTGGCACCCACCAGACTCTATTTTTTTCTAAAACAGGCCGTGTCGTATTTGCAATTATCTTATAAAGATAATGACGTTTACTTGCTGAAAACCTCGCATCAAACTCTTCATTCACTTCCGTCACATAATGAACAGCTATGGGATATGGTTTCAAATGAAAATTGACAGCTTTGCAAATTGTCTCTGGGGTTGTTTCTTTTTCTAAAATTATGTGAGCGACTTGACCTTTAGCGTGGACACCTGTGTCTGTTCTACCCGCTCCAAAAACTTTTGGCATTTCTCCGCAAAATTCATGCAATGCCTTTTGTAAAACATCTTGTACAGCAGTCCCATTTTCTTGACTCTGCCACCCACAAAATGGTGTGCCATCATATTCAATAACCATTTTAAAACGTTGCGTCATTTCAATTTTGACCCTTGTTTCATCTTATGCCCATTAAGAAATTCAGAAATATCGACGGCAGGTTTTCCTGATTTTTGCAATCGAATAATCTGTAACGCTCCTTTTTTACAGGCAATGATTAAAGTATTTTTCTCTGCTTGTATAATAGTGCCTGCTTCTAACTGTGTTGTTGTTTCTATTGCTTTCGCAAATAATACTTTTATTCTTTGTGTTTCCCATTCAAACCATGCCCCTGGAAAAGAGGATAACCCTCGTATATGATAATCTAAATCTATTGCATCTGCTTGCCAGTCAATCTTACTTTCAGCTTTATCAATTTTTTTTGCATAAGTTACGAGATCTTTATCTTGTGGTGTTGCGATAAATTCCTGTTCTTGTTTTAACATTTTCAAAATACATTCTTGTCCTGTTTTCATCAATTTATCATGAAGAGAGTCGGTAGTATCATCAGATAAAATAGCAATTTCTTTTTTATATAAAACATCCCCTGTATCTAGACCAGCCTCCATTTTCATAATGGATATACCTGTTTGACAATCTCCTGCCATCAAAGCTCGCTGAATTGGGGCAGCCCCTCGCCACCTTGGTAAAAGCGAGGCATGAATATTCCAACACCCTTGTTTAGGAATATCCAAAATTTCTTGCGGTAAAATTTTTCCATAAGCCACCACAATCGCTAAATCAGCTTGATGCTCTGCAAAACTCTGACACTCTGTTTGGTTCTTAAAATTTTGTGGCATGAGAGTAGGAAGAGACAATTTATTTGCTATATCATATACAGAAGAATGCTTTAAAGACTTTCCTCTTCCTGACCGTGCTGGTGGGTTTGTATAAACACAACAAATATCATGTCCTGCCTGATATAAGGTTTGTAAAATTTCTGCCGCAAAATGAGGCGTTCCCATAAAGATAATTTTCATGACTAATTTCGTAAAGATTTACGTAATTTTCGAAGTATCACATCACGCTTAAGACGAGAAATATGATCTAAGAATACAATACCTTCCAAGTGATCTATTTCATGCTGAATACAAATCGCTAACATATCTTCACAGTCTAAGATTTGTTCTTTTCCATCATAATCTAAAAATTTCACACGGCATTCTTTAGGACGAGAAACATCTGCATAATGTCCAGGAACAGATAAACATCCTTCACTAAACTCATACATTTCTTCACTCACATCTATAATTTCAGGATTGATGAAAAAACGAGGTTTTTCAAAACTAGCATTAATATTTTCTTCCACCTCACGATTCGATAAATCCATGACAATCACACGCTTAGGAACTCCAATTTGAATTGCAGCCAAGCCAATCCCATCGACCGAATACATACTCTCTAGCATATCTTGCATTAAAGCACGGATTTCATCATCTACCGTGTCAACAGGCACAGAGATTTGTCGTAATACTGGATCAAGAACAGTTAATATTTGTTTTACACTCATATTTTTGGCATACGCTTTCAGAAAAGAATCGTCAAGTAAAAGTAAGTCCTATATAAGTATCATATGGAATTTTTCATCATTATATTGTTACTCATTATCATAGGCCTCAGCCTCTGGAAAAATTTTTACAAACCAAAAAGCGATAAAATACAAAGAATAGATGATGTATTGGAAAAAGAATTACGCCAACAAATCGAACAATTAAATGAAGAAAAATCTGATTTAGGGAATCAATATACAGACTCCGAAAAACAAAATGCAGCACTCAAAGAAAAATTAAACAACCTTGAAACTTTTAAAGATCAATCTAAAGCCGAATTCAAAAATATTGCACAAGAAATTTTAGAAAAAAATAATAAGGTCTTTGAAGAACAATCCGTAAAAAATATAAAACATTTACTCAACCCCTTAGACACACAACTCAAAGATTTCAAAAACGAGTTAACAGGATTCAAAGCTATAAATGAAAAAATGACCTTTGAAACCGAGAGTTTAACAAATGCCCTCACAAGCAATGTGAAAGTACAAGGAGATTGGGGAGAAATTACCCTTGAGCGTATTTTAGAACAATCAGGTTTACAAAAAGGTAAAGAATATATTGTGCAAGGCATAGGGTTAGAGCTTAAAAGTGCAGACGGACGGCATCAAAAACCAGATGTCATTGTAAAGCTACCCGATCAACAAAGTTTAGTCATTGATTCAAAAGTAACCCTCAAAAGCTATATTGATTACCACAACACAGAAGATAAAGACAGTAAGTCTATATTTCTCAAAGCCTTCATAGACTCTATAAAAGTACATATAAAAGGGCTAAGTCTAAAAGAATATGAAATGTCTGACGGCTTATCTTCTCCTAATTTTGTTTTAATGTTTATGCCTATGGAAGCAGCTTATATGCTCGCCATGCAAACAGATGAATCATTGCTATCTTTAGCATGGAAAAAAAATATCGCCATTGTTTGCCCTTCTACTTTAATGGTGAATCTTCGTACCATAAGCTCTTTATGGCGGTTACAACAACAAAATGAAAATGCCAAAGAAATTGCAAGACTAGGGGGAACAATATATGATAAAGTTAGTGGGTTTTTAGAAAATATGAATAAAGTAGGAAAAAAACTACAAGAGGCACAAACCACACATGATGATGCACTCAAACAATTAGCAGGACATGGTAGTGTCCTCAGTCAAACGAAAAAGTTAAAAGAACTTGGAGCAAAAACATCTAAATCTTTACCTTCACAACCTGATAATCACTTAGAATAAAACCTATAGGGAACTGCAAAAATGAAGAAAACAGTATATATTTACAGTACAATCATAGCCCTTTTATTAACAGCTTTGTACATACCATCAGCACAAGCACAGCATGTTTGTGGATATAAAAACGGTGTAAGACATTGCAGTGATGATGCCGAGGCTAGACATGCATATTCATCAGATGTGTCTCGCCTGAAAAATAGCAAAAAATTTAGACAAACTTCTGATAAAAATTCTAAAAAAAATGCCGAAAAAAATAAATAAAATGCACACCCTATAAGAGGTTTTAATAATGAATAAATATATATATACTTACAGTACAATCATCGCTCTTGCCTTCATTAACATAAATACATTTGCAGCTGGAAGGACTTCGTCAACAGAAGAGTCCTCTGTTCCTACGCAAAATTTAACTGCCAGAGAATTACAAGCACAACAAAATCGAAATCAGAATCAGAATCAAAACTCAGATCTTGATAGACTAAGGAATAGTGGTCAGTTTAAACAAACTTCTGATACGAATGCAAGAAACTGACGAATAACCTCTATAAACTATTTCTAGCTTTAATCGCTGTGAGCAATGTCCCATCATCAAGATAGTCTAATTCACCGCCAATGGGGACCCCTTGTGCCAAATGGGTTATCTTTACACCTGTATCCTCTAATAAATCCATAATATAATGTGCTGTTGTCTGCCCTTCAACAGTCACATTCATAGCCAAGATAACTTCAGTAATTGGTGAATTCATACACCGGTCTCGCAAATTTAATAGGTTCAAATTCTCTACCTTTACTCCATCAATCGCCGACAAAACTCCTCCCAAAACATGGTACCGTCCTGTCACCGCTCTTGCACGCTCTAATGCCCATAAATCACCCATAGTCTCAACCACACATAGAACTGTGTCTTCTCGTCTTATATCTTGACAAATCATACAAGGATTACAACTATCGATAGACCCACATTGCATACAAGTAACAATATTATCTTGCACGTTTTGCAAAGCACTTAGTAAAGGTGACAATAAAGACTCTTGTTTTTTTATTAAATGCAATACAGCACGCCGCGCCGAGCGAGGACCAAGACCAGGCAACCGAGATAATAATTTTATAAGCGTTTCAATTTCTGACCCTATCATAAATCACTCTTATTCATCATCAAACTGATTATCCTCTAAATCCACCACACTCAAAATTTTACTATCTGGGAAGGTCTCTAATGCTTTCATTATTAGCGGGTTTTTCATTGCTTTCTGGCGACGTATTTTAAAAGAATCTTCTCGATTCTGTTGTACTGTTTTATTACCTTGCTCCTGTGACAAGCTAATCAACCAATGTTGTTTGGTCCATACATTTAGGTGATTAGCTAAACGACTAATAATATTTTCATACCCTTCATCAACATGTAACTCAATACACCCTCCCCCTGTATCAGAGACAGAAAAGTTGACCAAACGTACATAGTTTTCTAATTCATATTTGAGTTTTACTTCACGATACTGTTCTGCCAATGCAATAACATCTGTAAACTGATTTAATGTTGGTTCTGTATTTTTTATATCTGTTACTATTTCTTCTTGAGTGATTTGGCGTGCTTGTGTAGTGGTTTGTGACATGGTTGGCGCATCGATCGAAGATTGTATATTTCTATGATTTTCTTTTTTTGTTTTTTCGAATTGTTGTATTAAATCTTCTGGTGTCGGCATATCAGTCAGATGTGCTAACCGTATAAGCACCATCTCTGCTGCAGCCATTTGATTATGAGCATTTAGTATTTCCTGATGTCCTTTTAATAAGACCTGCCATAGATGTGATAACACTCTTATAGATAGTTTTTCAGATACTTTCTGACCTCTTTTCCGTACTTCTTGAGCAATAGTAACGTCCTCTTCCATAGAAGGAATATATTTGAAGCGTGTCAACCAATAGGTTAAATCAGCTAAATCAGTAATAATCGCCACAGGAGACGCACCCAAACGATATTGTTCAGAAAACTCTTCTAAAGCTTTGGCAATAGCCCCTTGTAGAATATATTCAAATAAATCGAATAATCGTCCTCGGTCTGCCATACCTAGCATCATTCGAATATCATTTAATGTTAACGCCTGCATCTCTTCCTTTGAGCCACCATAGGCAAAGACACGGTCCAACAGTGATAACGCATCTCGTGCGGATCCTTCTGCGGCTCGGGACAATAATATTAAACTTTCTTTTTCAAGCGGCATATCTTCTATTTGGCAAATATGTTCCAAAAGCTTCACAGTTTCTTCTGAAGTTAAATGTCTCAAATCAAACCTCTGACACCGTGATAGAATTGTGATTGGCACTTTACGGATTTCGGTCGTAGCAAAAATAAATTTCACATGTTCAGGGGGTTCTTCTAAGGTTTTTAGCAAGGCATTAAATGCTGCCAACGACAACATATGAACTTCATCAATAATGTAAACTTTATAACGCCCTGAAGTTGGTTTATAACGCACGGACTCTATAATTTCACGAATATCTCCAATACCCGTTTTAGATGCCGCATCCATTTCTATCACATCCATATGCGCGCCAGCCATAATATCAGAACAATGAATTCCTAAGTCTGGCATGTCTATTTGTGGTTCTTGCATCCCCTCTGTCTGATAATTAAGAGCACGCGCTAAAATACGTGCTGTTGTTGTTTTACCAACGCCCCGCACTCCCGTTAGCATAAAAGCATGTGCAATACGCCCCGTCTCGAAAGCATTACGCAAGGTTCTAATCATACTATCTTGCCCACGTAAATCATCAAAACTATAAGGACGGTATTTACGTGCTAAGACTTGATAACTCTTTTTAGACATAAGATTTTACCATATTTAATCTGGTTTAATTGTGAGAGATTGGACAAACAACCCGTATAAGTCTCGTTGTGGCTGCTTCCTTCCGGATCTGACCAAATTGGCAAGGCATACGTCTGCCGCCAACCTCTCAAAGGGACTATAACAGATTTTTTTATTCAACCGAGTCTTAATTTTAAGATAGTTTAATCTTTCGAATAACGTATTTTATCAGCCTTATAAACACCCATAATATTAACCTCAGAACAAAAGAACGTCATTTCTTCTAAGGCTAGACGAACCGAATCACTCTCCGGATGCCCTTCTATATCTGCCCAAAATTCAGTCGTTTTAAAATCATTTGCCACCTGACAAGATTCGAGTTTCACCATATTCACATGATGCACTGCAAACGCTCCCAACACCTTATAAAGTGCCGCAGGAATATTACGTACCTTAAAAACAATACTTGTAATCACAAGAGTATTTGAAAAATCTGCATCATCAGGTGTTTTAGAAATCACCAGAAAACGTGTAAGATTTAATAAATCTCCTTCAAAGTTTTTCTTCAAAACTTTTAATCCATGAATTTCAGCCGCAAACTCTGTAGCGATTGACGCTTTTGTAGGATTTTTTTCTTCAGCAATTTCACGAGCTGAACCTGCTGTATCAGCGGTAACTACAGGAATAATACCTCCTTTATGAATAGCCTCTCTACATTGGCGTAATGCCATTTCATGACTATATACATGTGTAATATTTTCTAATGAACTAGATGGTAACGCTAAAAGACTATGTTCAATTTTCATAAAATATTCACCTGTAATAAAATATCCCGTCTGAGGTAATAGACGATGAACATCTGCGACTCGTCCGACTTGATTATTTTCAATAGGTAATATTGCGAATTTCACCTCTTCTTTTTGCAAAGCCTCTAAAGCCACACTAAAGGTTGCACAAGGCCTATACTCCATCTCAGGATATAAATCACGACAAACTAAGTGAGAGTTAGATCCAAACTCTCCTTGAAAAACAATAATATTTTTTATGTCTCTATTCATTAGTTTCCTAAATATAATTAAGAAGCCTTCAATATCTATTACTTATGTTAATAATATCTTTTTTGCTTTTTCTAAATCTTCTGGCGTATCTACTCCCATAGGAACAGGCGTATCCACACATGCTATACGAATACACATACCCGCCTCTAAAGCCCTTAATTGTTCTAAGTTCTCTGACTTTTCTAACAAAGATGGTGGTAAATTAACAAAACGTTTTAATGCAGCGCGTCTATAGGCATACACACCCATATGATGGTAATGGGTTTCTGCCCCATATGGCACACAAGAACGAGAGAAATATAAAGCATTTCCTGTTTTAGATTCTGCATTATCCCAAGAAATCACAGTTTTAACAACATTAGGGCTCGTTAATTCTTCTTCAGTTTTTGTTTTCGCCACAAGACTTGCTATATCAGCCTTATCCCCTTGCATCAAATTCACTAATGGGGCAAGCAGAGAAGAGTCCAATGTAGGTAAATCACCTTGCACGTTTACCACAACATCATAATTCTGATTTGGATCAAGTATTTTTAAGGCATCATAAACTCTATCTGACCCTGTTGGTAAACTTGGGTTTGTTAGAACAGCCTCACCTCCAGCTTGAAGTACCACATCACAAATTTCTTGTTCACCCGCCGCAACCACAACACGACCAATTCCTGCTTGTACAGCACGCTGGTAAACATGAACAATCATTGGAGTTCCATGGATATCTGCCAAAGGTTTCCCTGGCAATCTCGTGGCAGACATACGCGCAGGAATAATAATAATCGGCTCTATATCGCTCATTAAAAACTCCTTATAAATTGGATACTATATTGTTCTATCCTATTTATTTAATACAAAATATGATTTTGATATAGCATAGGCATTTAATATAAGCTATTATTTTTCAAAAAAGGAATGTAAAAGATGAACCACTTTGAAATAAATAAAATTTTGGCAACACTTATTCTCGTTACCTTAGTGTATTTAGGAATACAAAATTTAGGCGACACTTTATTTCATACTGCGTCCCCAAACCCTAATTCTTTTGTTGTCACTGGTGTTGAAACTACAGGAAAAGAGGAAGAAAAAGTCGTTATAAAAACAACAGAACCGAACATTATGGTTTTGCTTAAAACAGCCTCTGCTGAAAAAGGTATGAAAGTAGCCAAAAAATGTCTCTCTTGTCATAACTTTAAGAAAAATGGCAAGAATAAAACAGGTCCTACACTTTGGGGAATATTTGAAACGCCCATAGGAAATACAGCTGGGTTTAAATATTCCAAAACATTAAAAACACACGGTGGGGTCTGGGATGCAAATTCTCTCAATGCCTTTCTAAAAAGCCCTAAAACATACGCAAAAGGAACAAAAATGGCTTTTTCTGGGCTACGAAAAAGCAAAGACAGAGCAAACATTATTGCCTATTTG
>CAYMEP010000029.1:0-9013 GCA_964389695.1 uncultured Rhodobiaceae bacterium
TAAGTAAGTATTCTCTGCTTGCCGTTGGTGGTTAGATTCGCCTCAATGAATCAGTGATTCCATGGATTAAATTTCTCCACCTACACCCTTAAACTTTTCAACAAATTTAGAAATTAGTTGGAAAACGCGTTGTTTTTTCTCTTTGTATTTCGGGGTGAGTGGGCTCATTTTTTGCAGAGTGTCATTGAGCTCGGTGCCATTTTCACTCGCAAATTCTCGTTTTAATGATGTTGTGATGTAACGCTTAGCAGCATCTTCAATTAAATTTTCTGAACGGATTAATTCTTCAGCGTCACGCCATACTCAAATGAAATAGTGTCTTGGTGACTGAGATTTGACTGAGATACGATGTCTAAATCAAGGGAGGTGGTCAAAGATTAATTAACGACCAACCTGCCTAGCAGCAGCTTCAATCCAGTCGCCCATATTATATCCATCGTGAAGATCCCAAGAATAGAACGCGTAACCTTCCGGCAATTGACCGCATGGCGCAGTTACTGCTCCTTGAAAATCTTTAATACTGCTAATATCGATGCCAAGAAGGCCATTTCCTTGATCTTTGCTTTGCTCAATCTCGTACTTGACCCACTTACTTGTGCAAGTTTCTGAACCAACGAGAACTACGGTAACAGAAGTTCCTTCAAGTTGCTTATTTATCCAATTCTTGATGGCTTGATCGCCTTGGTTTTCAACTTTTTCAAAAGCGGCTTTGTCGATGAATCCAGCTGTTTTAGTACCTTGAGTGACCCAACTATTCCTTACAACCATTGCTCGTGAAATATCTTGTTGGTATTCAAAACTAAAAAATACTTTTCTTGCCATACTTTCAGGGCGCCCACATCGTTTACGCCATCTTTCAAATACCACTGCTGTAAGGTATTACGCAGGTGAATTGGGCTCCATTCGGTAATTAACCACTCCTCTTCACCGAGCGTATTTTCAATTTCTGCAACTAGGTTCTGGGCCGCAGGTGAAACAGAGACTGCCTCCCAAGTTAGCTCGGGTTTGCCGCGCACAAAATCTTCAACGGGACAGATCAACCATTTATAGGTTTCACGCACAATTTGCTGAAAACTTTGATCAGCGGAGTCGGCATTGTGCTTCGGTTGGTATAAAAATACCATTCTTTGACGGGCTCCTGTCTCGGCTCCCAGTCAACATCAACGAAGCGGCCATCGCCATGATTTTTGGTAACGACACCAATAGCTTTAATGCCCATAACGGAAACGGATTGCTCTTTGTTGTCAAAAGATAGGTTTCGCTTACGAACATAAGAGGACTTTATAGCAATTTTGTCACCTGGCTGCATGGAGCGAACAACATCAAGGTATTTGTCTTTATAGCCATTTTGCCAAACGCCTTCTGCCAAGAATCGATCGGTTTGGTCTTCACTGCCTTTCCCGTAAGACGCACCAACGAACCAGTATGAATTTGAACTAGACATGTAAGTACTCCGAAATCGATTCTAGTGTTAGATTGTTAACCTTCGCCTCGGATGATCAGCTCAAAATCATCACAAAGTTTATCAACTAAATCTTCAGTTTCTTTAAAGAAATAGCCTCCGACTTTGGATCGATAGAGCGCTCGATACCTGCGGTATATTTTTGAAAAATCATCATAAATTTCATTTTCTGAAACATGAGATTTAACCTTGACGATTAGTCGTTCACCTTCAGTTGATCCCTTAACATATTCAAAGAAATCAGAAATTTTCGACTCAAATTCTAAAATGAGAGAGCCTATCTTTTCTTCCTGTTCATTACGCGCTGCAATAATTGCTAGAATATCGTATTGCCCACCTAGGCCTGGTGGTGCTCCAGTTGCTACTTCAGTCGGTTTATTTTTCTTTTTTTTAGGTTCTTCTGCGACTACTTCAACCATGCCTATTTGATTATCGAAATAGACTTCAATGGGGTCTTTGATGTCCTCACTGCGATGGAGCATGTTATACAGCGTGTTGAATTTTCGCCAAAAGAACAGAAAACTTGGTTCGCTGTATTTGGCATCCAAGGCTATTACAAATTCAATGCGATTCAGTATGGTAAAGTACTGTGCTACTTTTGCTTTGGTGTCTGCAGTGCGCTGAGGGTTCGCCTCTATATATTTTTTAAGGCTACTTTCAAAATCAAGGTAAGACTCGGGCTGCTCTCGCTTAACAGGGTCTTTATAAATCCCCATGAATACATTGAAAAACTTATCATAAGTATCTGATTTGTTGAGTTCAGCAAGGAGAATGTCGAGTACCTTTTTGTCCCCGAAAGGATCAAAGTCACTCACAACGACATCCGAGAAATGCTCAAATGCATCCTTTATGTTCTGAACGTTTACATTGTTATAAGAGAAATCAACAATCTTGCAGTCATTCTTATGCTTGGCCGTCCTGTTAACTCGCGATATCGTTTGAATAGCACTAATACCACGGATTTCTTTATCTAAAAATAACGTATGTAGTTTCTTTTCATCAAATCCAGTTTGAAGCTTGGCTACAACAATGATCAAGCCGTTCTTCTTTAGTGCAAAGTTTTCCAGTACTTTTTCTTCAGATAACCCTTCATTCAAGCCAGTAGCGCTTTGCTCGTCCTGATTGCTCGAGTAAACAATATGAATTGGAGCCTCAGCATACTTCTCATATTTAGGGAGCTTAATCAGCTCATTAAAATATTTGGTTACTGCTTCTTTATAGGCAATAGCTGATTTAATGGAATATACAGCGAGCATGGCTTTACCAGTGCCACGAATTTGACGATAAACATCTTTTACCAGAAGGTCGGCTACATACTTGGATATTGCGTCAATACGTTCGCGGTTCTCATAAACCTGCTTTTTCTGAGCATCTTTAAACTCCTTCTCTGTAAAACCTTCGAGTGGGTTTGAAGGAAGGTCAAATAACATTTTGGATGCAACAGGCACAATGTTTTTAAGTGGATTGAGGATGAAGCCATCTTCTATCGCTTCTTTCATGGTAAAGCTATCAAATGGCCGCCAAAGCTTTTCGCTTTCTGCGTAGCCACTGAATTCACCGAAGCGTGCAAGCGTATGATCATCCGGTGTTGCAGTGAAACCGACGATTAAGTTCTTCTTCGTCGCTTTTCCTGCATAAGCTTCACCATCAAAAGGGCTTTGCAACTCGTCAAAAATGCTGACCATTTCTTCATGCTGATCACCACTATTAGAGCGATGTATCTCATCAATAAGAAAAACAATACGCATTTTTGCAAGCTTTTCTAAAACACTTGCATCCATCATCTCTTTAACCGCGCCGAACTTCTGCAAATTCACAATCACAATGCGACTGTCAGAGGCTAAAGCATTTTGAAAGGTTTTCTTGTTCGTAGCTTCAACCACCAAGCGCTTATCAATATTCATGTTAAGCATTAATGAGTCTATCTGGCTACGAAGCTGCAATCGGTCAACGACTATCATGACCTTGTCGTAAACATATTGTATATTGCCATTTTTGTCTGGGCGACGAAGGTCTTTTAACTGAAGCGCCGACCAACCGATAATATTAGATTTGCCAAAGCCCGCTGCATATTGCATTAACAGCGAATAAACATTCTTGTTATTTGAATAGGCTTTACGCTTTTGGAGTAGCTCTGCTTTTTTAGATTCACTAACACCAATTAGCTGCTTCTCAAGGAGTTTTTCAAAATAATCAGGGTCTTGCTCGTGGTCTAAGAATTCATCGATCTTAGCCATGATTTTATCGGTACCAAACTTCTGTTTTGGCCTTGGTGAAATTAAGAACCCAGGCTCATTCTTTACCTCTTTAATGCCTTTCTTGACGTGTACGTCGCGTTCAATAAAGTTGTAGTAGAGGATTTCTTTCTCAACCATGAACTTACTATAAAGAGCATTGAATAACTCTTTTAGCTTGGATTTTTTATCAGCATCCGGTTTTAGCAACGGATATAGCTTAAATACTCCGTGAGCCTTTTTCTCTACCTCTTCTCTGTCAAACTTACCTTCACGGCAGGTTGTGAGTATCTCGTCGAAGTAGTCGGCAATGGTACGAATTACATAGGTTTCACCAATATCAGTTGTGGTGATATGTATAGCTTTCTCGAAGACCTTTAAGAAGTCTTTGCGCAGCGCAAGCTTTTCGTTTTCGCTCAGCATTTCATTACTGTCGATATACTGATGATAAGCTTTTACCGCTTCAAAGTAGTCTTTAATGACCTTGCCACGGCCGTTTTTACTGGCGCTTTGACTGGTATAATTACTTTTTAATTCGCTGTAGCCAAGATAGATACCATTAACAAAAATCACGATATCAGGGCGGAATGAGAATATCTGCTCGCCCTGCAACTTAAACTTATAAGGCAGTTCCTGTACAACCGAAAATATATTTTGCTCAAATAGCTTGTTACCGTGAATGACACTATCACTTGGGTAGAACAGGTGAAGCTTAACGCCTTGAAGGGTAATGGACTTATTCGCGTTAAGAAATAATGCCATATTACGGCTACTGCCAATACGCTCTTGAATCAACTCAATTAGATCTTTCAGTAACTGCGTTTTGTCACCCTTGTACTTTTTCAGCAGTGTTTCGTAGGCCTTCTCGTTGAGGTCAGTTTCGCTGATAAAAGCGTTTAGATCCTCTTCAATAATCAAGGAGTTAGTGACGGTATTGGCTTTGACTTCATTATAGCCAAGATCTTTGCAGAAAAAGGGAATCAAGAACTTATCTTGTAAGTGCAGTTCATTCATATTCTTCCACCTCTTCCATTAAAAAATTGACTTTACCAGTCACAATTTCATCGACAAAAGATATCGATAACTCCCTCAATAAAGAAACCTGTTTTTTCATATTTTCAACCAACATATTTATTTCCTGCTCCTTTTTATATATGTAGTTAGAAATATCGACCTGTTCAATTTCTGGCGGTATAGGAATCTCAATATTCTTCAACGACTCCCACTTAATAGCCATTCTTATATCTAATATCCCTTTACCATATGACGACACGTAATTCTGAAAGGGCTTCGTTTGGAAAATTCTATGCAAGTAATTACCATTACAATTTTTGTTAGCTCTTAGAACCAAGTATACGGAGCTACATACTCCGTCATAATTTGATAGCCCAAAGCTCCCAATACTAAAATTCATGGTATTAAGAACCAAATCCCCACGCGACACTATCTTACATTTTTCAAGGTTTTCCGGCTTATTGTTCCCCAGCTTTCCCTTTTCCTCGTAGGGAATAACCCCAACATTCGCAACCAAAGATAGATAGTTATTATTCGCAGAACCTTTATTTTTTAAAGAAATATTACTTAGAACTTTCCTAACGGGGACCAGCTCCCAGCCTTCAGGAATTTCCTCTAGCCATTCACTATCAACACCCTTCATCTCAGCTTCGTGTTTAATCCCTTTTGTCACACAATTAAAAACCATGTTCTGCTTAACCTGCTCATAAAGCTCAATTTTTTCCTCTAACAATCGAATGGTTTTATTGACGTCAGATATCTGTCTTTCAACGTAGCCAGCAATATTATGTTGATCTTTTAGTGGAGGTAAACATACCTTCCAATTTTTCACTGTCGCTTGAGATATTTTCACCATAGAATCATTCAAACCTCTAGCGGAGACAGTTTTGAGATAGCTGAATGAATGGCTATTGATTAAGTAAGAAAAATAGGAAGCAGAAACACTTTTAGGATTAAGCCTTAATGAAAAAACCAAATCAGGAACTAGAAGATTTGTATAGGGAACTTTCCTGATCAGACATGCCTCCCCAACCAAGTAAGGTGTATTTGATCTTGTAATTAACACCCTATCTCTTTCAACAAGAAGAGCATCATCAGACACCTCATTTTGCGGTAATTCTTTATTCTCCAGCTCATAAAACTCACTATCGGAAATAGCTGACAATTTAAGTACGCCATACTCTCCAGGTGCTGCAGGCCAAGGAGCGGCATTAGGGCTCCAGCCTTGCTCCAGCTCTAATGTTATTTCCTTTACTCTTTTAACCCCCCACTCTTCTGGTAGCGCAGCCAGCCAATTGAGCCCTGAAGGCGTATATGAATCGTACTCTCCTGTTTTTCTCATAGAATAAACTCGTTTTCCAATTGAGATAACTTTTCATTTAGCACTTTAATCTCAAGCTGAATTTCACTGGTACTACGAAGCTTTTCTTTTCTATAGAACTCTTTTTTAAAATTAATCTCAGCTCCAACTGTATTCTCCAAATATTTGAACGGCCGATCGACGTACCTATTCATATGCTGCTTAATATTCTTCTGATTGATATCTTCTCTTTTATCGAAAGGAATTATTTCATAGTCTTTCTGGTAGTCGGGAGTTAACTCAACACTAACCATTATCCGTTCCGGATTTTTCTTTGTTTCTTTTTTATAAGATGATTTAACTACGATTTTTCCACACCCAAGGTTTATTCTTTGGTTCGTCTTAATATCTTGTTTTACCAACGATTCAATCTCATCATCATAGTAGTAGAATGCATCTTCCGTCGACACCCGAAATGATTGAGCCTTATAGTCTATGCTCGATATAAACGGCTTGATATCGTGCTCAAAATACTCAAACAAGGAACAATGGTTATTATCATATTTAGTTATGGCGAATTCCGTCTGCTCCCTAGATCCGTCCGTTAACGACAACGGAGCCAAAACAAGCGACGAAGCTCGTTTTAGTTCACTAGTTTTTTTGTCTATTTTCTCTGGCAGAAGGGTTTCAAACGTCAAACCATCTATATCAACATTAGTCAGCATGATTGATTGCTTATTAAAATACAGGTGCTCTTTATTTACGAGCTTAGAAAATTCGCCGCCAGTGAATAAAGCCAAAGCTTCAACTATCGATTTCCTAGCTTCCTCAGGTAGCTCCTTTTTCTTCTCTCCTTTTTTCTTCCTAAGAGGAGTAGATTTATTACTTGCATCGATTAAAAGAACCTTGTCCTGCTTAGGCTTGTCCTTTTGTTTGTTCAGCACCCAAAGATAAGTATAGATATTGGTATTGAAGAACTCTTCTGTTGGCAATTGAATTAGAGCCTCAACCAGATCACTATCCAACATCCATTTCCTGATATTACTTTCTGAAGATCCAGCTTCGCCACTAAATAAACTTGACCCGTTATGAACAACAACGCCGATCCCGTTTGAATCCAATTTTGAGATTAGGTGCTGCATAAAGAGCAGCTGACCATCAGATATAGATGGCAAGAATTTAAAGCGTTCAGTTTTGTCGTTTTGAATGTCTTTAGCGTATCCAGACCAACTTACGCCATAGGGTGGGTTGGCAATAACCACATCGAATTCTTCATTGTCGAATTTATCGTCGACTAAAGTATTACCGTGTTCGATTTTTGAATCTGGGCGAAAACGACTCTCGATTTTTGCTAGTGCATAGAGCGAGTCATTCCAATCTTGCCCATAAGTTTGGGTTAGGCGTTTGAATTTTTTATTTATGCGATCTTCAACGCCAAATAGCATGTTGCCGCCACCGCAGGTGCAGTCATAGATTTTTAGTAGCTTGTCGGACTCTTCTATTTTTGAAGCGACAATATCACTGATAAGCGCGATTACATCATCAGGGGTGTACTGTTCCCCTGCGGTTTCTGCTGAGATGTCAGCCCATTTACGTTTAATGTGCTCTTCTAGCGTGGTGATCTCAGAGTTATTAAATGGCTTGAGGTCAATTTCAGCCCAGAGTTTGGTGTAGCCTAGTAGCACTTTCTTTGCTTTTAGTTTGGCTATTACACCTCGTATATCGAGAAACTTCTCGCCTTCAACGGCATCTACGCCAAGCAGGTCTTTCGTTTCGCCATCAAAGCCATGAAGGTAGGCATCGAAGTCAATATCAAAGGATTTGTCGTTTTTGCAAATATCCGCCAAAGATTGATTTTTCTCGAAAATAAAGATGTTGTAGCCTTGGCCTTTATCTTTAATAAGGTCGTAGAGGTCTTCTTGTTGGATCTCTTTAAAAGCCTCTTCGCCTATTTCTGCCTTTAGTTCATCAAACATCCGTATGAGTCGGCTTTCAATCATCACAAGAGCAAAGAAAGGCATCATGAAGGAAGGCCATTCTGATTCTTTGATGCCGCTGCCACGAAGTAAGTCAGCAGTTGCCCAGATTTTTGATTCGTATTGTAAAATGTTCATATAATTCTCTTTAAATAGTTTCTGCATTAAATCCAGGGGCGATAGCTAAATTATCGACCCCGTACAGTGTTTGTTGGTTCTTGAGCCAAAGATGATTTTCTGGCCCATCTAATTGATGTTCTTTTGAGCAATCCACATTCCAGCGACGTAAAACATAGCCCGCTACAGCTGCGCGAACTTGCAGCGCCAGCATCACACCATCCTCACCATCACCGTTTGCTGTCTGCATATCGTACTCAAATGCGATTGTTTCTGGATGAGTTAGTCGAGGGTGCGGCACAATGTGCAAATCAACAATACGATTCCATTGATTATCGGCAGCTTTGGTTTGCGCCTCTGGAATCTCTTCATTGATAAGTTGTGGCGCTTCAATACGGTTAACAACAAAATCAGCAAAGCGATCACGAGCTCTGTCGTAACCTCTAACATGCCAACGCAGGCCGTTATCAATCAATGCGAAAGGCACAATTTCGCGTTCGCTTAAGCCGCTGGATAGTGAGCGGCACTTGATTTTCAAAGCTTGGCTGTTGTGTATGGCTCGGGTGATATGAGCTAATATTTGAATGTTAGGGTAGTTAAGTTGGGTCGGTGCTTCGCAGGTGACGATGGATTTTTGAGTGCCTACAAAGTCATCACCAAAGCCATGAAGTAGCGCTGCTAATGTTTGGCTACCTGAATACTCAAAGAGTGGCGTAAAGCCTTCGCGCTGAATATAGGTTTTAGCTTTGGTGTCGTATTCGATGTTTTTAGAGGCGAGTTCTTTATATAAAGAAAGGTCTCGTGAGGCGGCTGCTTCCTTGATGCCAAAACGTGATACCAGATGAGTGCGGTTAACCGGACCCAGAAAGTAGAGCTTGAAGTCTATATGATATAGATGTTCGCTTTGGGG
>CAYMEP010000030.1:0-8912 GCA_964389695.1 uncultured Rhodobiaceae bacterium
TAGAAACAGATGATACATCCCTGATTGGTCCTAATTCTGCGATTGAATATTTTATCCTTGATGATCCTTCTGGTCTTTTTGAGATTGCAGATTATGATCGTGGTGAAGTTACACTCAAAGACGGTATGTCTCTTGATTATGATACACAATCTAGCCATGTCATTAGAATTGAAACAAAGCATTATAATGATGCCGCTATTCCTCATAATAGTATTCCAGCGCACAGCTCGATACGTTTATTTTGGGATCTAACCATCAATGTAAACAATCCAGAAATAATTGTTGAGCCTGAGGATATCAATGACCCTTCTAATATTACTGCTTATTTTGTAGATACTGATGATGGTGATGTGAATACGAAGCATGCACAATACACATTTAATGTTGATGAAAATCAAACCAATATTGATATTGGACAAATTAGCTCTTCGTCTTATGTAGAATATTTCTTCTATAATACTACAAAATCATATAATGGCTTTAGCTTAGTCGAAGACTCTGCAGGCATTGTTACATTACATTATGCTGGTCTCACAGATTATGAAACACAGAACCAGTATGAAGTAGAGATATGGGGACAGATACAAGATGATGTTGGTGAAATTACAGGGTGGACAAAAATCAGCGTGATCATCAATGTGAATGATGATGGTATTATAAACGCACCAGAATTTTATACAGATGAGTATAGCTTTAAATTACCTGAGAATGTCAGTGATACAAATAATGGTATTTATGTAGGTTCTGTTGCTGCAAAAGATGATGCTGGGAATAGCATTAGTTATAGCTTCTCTAATCCTAATGCGGTAAATGATTTTACACTTAACTCCACTACGGGTGAGATATCCTATATTGGCACTGGTGAAAATTTTGAATTAAAAACTCAGCATAATTTCTCTGTAATTGCTACGAGTAATGACGGCACCGATATAGCAGATGTTAATATTAATGTAGTAAATATGATAGAAGCACCTATACCCGTGACAAATGACACTTATACTTTTAATGAAGGAACTAATTTCTTGATTGAAACCTTTGAAATTGACCCTGAAAATAATAACTTAACATTTTCTGCACGACTTGCAGAGGGGTCTTCATTATTAGATTGGATGCTCTTCGATACAATTACAGGTGAATTAAGTGGTGAAGCTCCGCAGGTAAGCAATGATACCTCTTATTCTATTGTTATGAAGGTGATCGAAGAAGATAGTGGACATGTAACAAATAATGAATTTGAAATTCTTATCATCGATATTATTTAAGCTTGTTCCGGTAGCTCAGCAGGATAGAGCATCAGATTCCTAATCTGAGGGTCAGAGGTTCGAATCCTCTTCGGAACACCACCTTTCCTATGTATAACCAATACTCTACAAATAAGGCGTATTATAGGAAATTACTTACCCTTTAGGATACATATTTACTTTTCAGGGGGAGTTCTTATAAGTATCCTATGAAGAAAAATTACGATTGCGACCACTATGACTGCGTTATTATAGGGGCTGGTGCGGCAGGGTTGATGGCTGCTATACAAGCAGGGAAACGAGGAAAATCTGTTTTAATCATTGAATACTCACAACAGCCAGCTAAAAAAATCCGTATATCAGGCGGAGGACGGTGTAATTTCATAAATATATATCAATCTGATAAAGCGTATCTTTCTGGTAATGTACATTTTTGTAAATCGGCTCTTAGCAGGTTTACATCAGATGATTTCATCTCGATGGTTCAAAAGCATAAAATTAATTATCATGAGAAAACTTTGGGACAACTCTTTTGTGATGACTCGTCTCAAAATATTATTCAGATGTTGCTTAAAGAATGTGAAGACACTGGAGTAAAACTATCTTTAAATACTGAAATTAATAATATTATACATAATCGACATTATCAAATAAATACCAGCAAAGGCTCTGTTGAAACAAACTCATTAGTCATCGCTACAGGTGGGCTTTCTATTCCTAAAATGGGGGCTACAGATTTTGGATATAAAACCGCCAAACAATTTGGAATCCAAGTTACGAAACTACATGCAGGACTTGTACCTCTGACATTCCAAGATACTCTATTGGCGTTTTGTAAAAATCTTTCAGGATTATCTGTAGATGCGATTGTATCTTATAAAAAAGTTCAGTTTCGTGAAGGGTTATTATTTACACATCGAGGTTTGAGTGGTCCATCTATTCTACAAATATCCTCTTACTGGCAAGGCGGTAATCATATTACAATCAACCTTACACCAGATATCGATATGCTCTCTTTCTTACAATCTAAAAAAAATAGCTCTAAACAAGATATTAGCAACGTTTTGCAAACCACACTCCCCAAACGTCTGAGTCAAGCTATCTTAGAAGAGCTAAATTTATCAGGACACATTGCAGAAATATCAAACAAAAACATTCAAACCCTAGCAAAACGTATTACTCAATGGCAAATTACCCCCTCAGGGACAGAAGGATATCGAACAGCAGAGGTCACCGTAGGAGGCATAGATACTTCAGAGCTATCCTCTAAAACGATGGAGGCTAAAAAACAACCGGGACTTTATTTTATCGGCGAAGTCGTAGATGTAACAGGGCATCTTGGAGGATTTAATTTTGGGTGGGCATGGGCAAGTGGATATGCTTGTGGTCAAAGTATCTTGTGATATTGAAAAATTGAATACTTTAACCAATATACCCTGATTTTATTCTATTGTTATCTATAAGACAAATATATATAAAAGGTCACATGATACAAGACGTCAGACATAAGTTCAAAACCTCATTCACGGGATTACTATCTCTTGTATGGATCGTTATCGCAGTAATACCCTCATTCTTTATCGTGACAACACAGACCGCCTCTGCATCAGATAGTAACAAAATTCTGATTTGTACCTCTACTGGATATAAATATATCAGCATCGAAAAATTGTCTAGAAATGAGTCTGATGAACAGAATACACCAAAACAACATTGCCCCTTATGTATCATTCAAACAAATAATTTTGAACCATCACTTTCTTCTACAGCCCTTATCGAGTTCTCTCAATTTCTATTTTCTACGGTATATCTTCACAACAACGACACAGTCAAAATCCAAAATGAACGCAAATATCATCATTCTGTGCGAGCCCCTCCTTATTTTTTGAACGCTTAATTTATAATTTCCGTATTTATGTGCCTATTGATTGGCAGGTGGATACATATTTTTTATATTTCAAACAATAAGGAATAAGATAATGAAGAAAACATTACTCTCTTTTAGTATTTGCGTATTACTTTTCACCTCTTTCGCCAACGCCGCCAATGTACCTGATAGCCATGCCCCTATCGGCGTAATGGGAGACCACAATCACAAACAGGGTGAGTGGATGCTTTCCTATCGCTATAGTACAATGCATATGGAAGGAAACCGTGATGGCACCTCCTCTGTTTCAACAGAAAATATATTGTCTGATTTTATGGTCGCCCCCCTAGAGATGACAATGCAAATGCATATGTTTGGTCTCATGTATGGAGTCACAGATAAATTAACCCTTATGACAATGTTACCCTATACAGATCTCTCAATGGATCATGTTACCCGTATGGGGACAGAGTTTACAGTAAACTCTGAAGGTATTGGAGATATAAAACTTGTTGGCATTTTCACGCTATATGAACGTCTTGGGCATAAGTTTTTATTCAATGGAGGATTGAGTTTCCCAACAGGGTCTATTAATAAACGAGCCAATACACCCGCAGGACAGAATCAAAAATTACCCTACCCCATGCAATTAGGCTCAGGAACGTATGATTTATTACCGAGCATTACGTATATTGGTAAAAAAAACAAATATAGTTGGGGAAGTCAACTCAACGCCGTCATACGTCTTAGAAGAAACGACAATGAGTATCGTTTAGGGGATAAATATAGCCTAAACATATGGGGCGCTTATAGCGTTAATAAATTTGCTAGCCTCTCTATACGTTTCAACGGACAGATTTGGGATAATATCGACGGAGCAGACTCTGATTTAAACCCGATGATGATTCCAACTGCTCGTTCAGATTTACGTGGCGGAGAACGTATTGATGCTCTGCTTGGTGTCAATTTTACCGTGCCAGATGGAAAATTAGCAGGCAATAGACTCGCTATCGAATTTGGAATACCAGTTTATCAGAACCTTGATGGACCTCAACTCGAAACAGATTATAATCTAATACTGGGGTGGCAATTTGCTTTCTAATGTTATATCCATAAGACCTTAGAAATACCTTTATTTTTTTGCGTTTCAATATAGACTTAAACCATAGATTTTTTTTGATTGATAGGAATTATAATATGTCTAAATATCCTGCAAATAAACACTATGGCTTAATCGCTATTTGTTTACATTGGCTAATTGCTATTGGGTTTTTCGGTGCATATTCTGCTGTGTATTATCGCCAGTGGTTTACCGAGTCTGGGTTTTCTTTTACACAACTCACTCCAAGTGTTATCAGCCTATATTTACATATGTCTTTTGGAATTACAGTCGGGGCATTGGGGTTTTTATTTCTTTTACGAAAATTATTTTCTCGCAATGTCAGAGATATATCAAATAACGGAGTCATACTTAAAATAATCGCAAAAATTGTCCGCATATTACTATATAGTTTTATTATTATCATGCCTGCAACAGGGTATATGTTTACGAAACTTGATACAAATTATTTCTTATTTACAGAAATACCTCAATTTTCAAGCACTGAAATTTATTCATTTTTGACGACCTATATCAATGAAAAACAATTTCAAGACACACTCTCATTCATACATAAAAACTCTGGGGCTTACTTGGTATGGGGAATCATTCTATTGCATATAATAGCGGCTCTTTATCATCATTACATTCGCAGAGATAATGTGTTAAAACGAATCTCACTTAAAGGATAAAGAACTATGTTTAAGAATGTAAGAACTGAAATACTTTCTGGATTAACCGTCGCTCTAGCTCTTGTTCCAGAGGCTGTTGCCTTTGCATTTATTGCAGGAGTTGCACCTTTAGTGGGGTTATATGCCGCCTTTATAGTTGGACTCATTACATCTACTTTTGGAGGTCGCCCAGGAATGATATCTGGTGCAACAGGTGCTTTAGCCGTTGTCATGATTGCTTTGGTAAAAGATCATGGAGTAGAATATCTATTCGCTACTGTTGTATTAATGGGTATTTTACAATTTTTAGCGGGCTGGTTCAAAATGGGAAAATTTATCCGCATGGTGCCTTACCCTGTGATGCTTGGATTTGTGAATGGCTTAGCTATTGTTATCTTTCTTGCACAGTTAGGGCAATTCAAGATTCAAAATGAGATAGGAGAGATGGTTTGGTTACCAATGCCTGCTCTTTTAACAATGGTATTTGTTGTTGGCATTACAATGGCAGTCATCTATATTTTACCTAGAATTACAACAAAATTTCCAGCTCCTTTAGCAGGTATTTTAATCGCCTGTATTGTTGTACTAGCGATAGGGTTGGATACACGCAATGTTGGTGACTTGGCACAAATTGCAGGTGGACTTCCTGAATTTCATATTCCTTTTGTTCCTTTCACTTTTGAAACCTTAAGAATTATTTTTCCTTATGCTTTAATACTCGCCACCATTGGTTTAATAGAATCTTTGCTAACACTCACCCTGATTGATGAAATGACTGAGACCAAAGGTCATAATAGTAAAGAATGTGTTGCTCAAGGCGTGGCAAATATTACGACTGGTTTCTTTGGTGGTATGGGTGGTTGTGCAATGATTGGACAAAGTATGATTAATATTAAGTCGGGAGGAAGACAACGTCTTTCTGGGATTGCAGCAGCTTTATTTCTACTTTCTTTTATTCTATTTGCCTCCTCTTTGATTGAACAAATCCCTATTGCCGCCTTAATAGGTGTGATGTTTATGGTGGTCATTGGTACATTTGAATGGTCATCTTTTCGCATTATGAAACAAATGCCAAGATCTGATTCACTCATCTTAATCGTTGTTTCTGTGGTCACTGTTTTTACAGATCTTGCGGTTGCAGTGATAACTGGTGTAATTATTTCAGCCTTAGTATATGCTTGGAATAGTGCCAGAAATATTTATGTAACTGTTGAAAATAAAACGAAAACACAAAAATCCTATCAACTACATGGCCAATTATTTTTTGCTTCTATTAGCAATTTCCGAGAGTTATTTATACCTGCAAATGACCCTGATGATGTCGTCATTGACTTTCATTTATCACGTGTCTGGGATCATTCTGCAATAGAGGCTATTGATAAATTAGCTGAACAATATGAGCGTCTTGGAAAAACATTACATTTACGTGGGCTAAGTCCAGATTGTAAATCTTTATTACATACCGCACGTGATTTAGTTGAAGAAGATAGAAAAGGCGACCCACATTATAGGGTTGTTGTGGATAGACATTAAATTTTGAGGCAGGCTATATGTTATACAGTTTATACCTATTTATTTTTTTATCACTAGTATCCCCTACTATAGCAAATGATAAACCAATTATTTTAATATCAGACGCAGAGGCAGGAAAAAGAATATTTCGTAAATGCAAATCTTGTCATATGGTTGGTAAAAATGCCCAAAATCGTATCGGACCTCAACTCAATAATTTAATACCACGAGGTACTGCCACCGTAAAAGGATATAGATATTCAAAGGCTCTCAAAGAATATGCAAAACAAAATCCTACATGGACTCATGAAGCATTAGATAATTATTTAAAAAACCCACGCCAATATATAAAGCGTACACGAATGAGTTTTTCTGGCTTAAGAAAAGCTCAAGAACGTACCAATATTATCGCTTATTTAAAAACAATATCCACGCCTAATCGGCCTTAAGAAAACTCGGTATAAGACTTTTCTTCAATAATACTTGCGCCTGTTAGTAAATTAATCTCTTTCTTAACTGCGGCACGCTTATCATTTGTAACGTAAACAGCACGAGCTAATTCAATAAACACTGCACCAAAGTCTTTTTGCGCTTCACAAGAACGAATATCGTCTTCAATTTCCCAAAGAGACTCATTAATCACTTTTAATTTTTTTGTCAGTTGCATTAATTCAGCATTAGACTCTAAGGTTTCATCGCGTGATTTTTCTAAAACAAATAATTCATAACGAATATTATCCAATTTACTTTCTTCTTTAATACGTTCAGACTTAATTTGTAGAATAGTGATTTTATCAATCAATTCTCCTGCACCAACTTCTACCATAAGTGTGTTATTCATGAGTCGCTCCTTTTAAAAATTTACATTACAACAAAATATATCGTCGAGTATAAATAAAATATGAAAAAATTAAATACCATTGGTCTAATGTGTCCTTTACCTATTTTACGAACAAGAAAATTCTTAGAAAAAGTTATAGTTGGTGAGATTATAGAAATAACCTCCAGTGATCAGATGACAAGAATTGATATACCTCATTTTTGTCAAGAAGCGGGGCATAAGCTCATTAGCCAAAGAGAAAAAGGCACTTTATTGATATTCGAGATTCAAAAGAATACCGCTTAAAGAGATAACAATTGTGATTTTGTAATTTCATTAAACCCAACAGTAAAGTAATTATTTTTGTCCGTTAAGAGAGGTCGTTTGATTAAATTTGGATGTCTTATGATTAACTCTTGTGCTTTTTGTGCGTTAATATCTATTTTATCCTCATCCTCTAAATTTCGCCATGTAGTACTTTTACGATTAAGCACTAGCTCCCACCCTAAGGCAATCATTGCTTTTTGAATAACATCCAATGAGGGGGCTGTCTGATGAATATCGATAAATTCATAGTTAATCTCTTGAGCCTCAAGCCATTTTTTTGCTTTACGGCAGGAGTCACAATTTTTTAATCCATAAAGATATAGCATATTAATCATAATAATTCTGAATAACAGGAAAAACAAACGCAGTAAATGCCCCTATACACCAGATAATGATAGAAACCCAATAGAAACGGCAATTCCATTTATGTGTCTGATGACAAAGCTTAGCCGCCTCTAACTCAATAGGGCATGTTTTTGCAGGACGATATAAACACCAATATGATCCAATTAAAATCAGTGCTGTAACTCCAAATACCCATGCTTTATATTGACTAAGTGTAATAAGCCAAGGCAAATTACTAACTAACGAAGCAACAACTGCCCCCATACCAAGACTTACCAACAATATTGGTAAAGCACAGCAAAGCAAGGTACTAAAGGAAGAAAATAATACTAAAATACCCCATTTTTTTGATCTTTTAAGATTATTTTTCATTAAAATGTAATGCCTATCCCTATATTAAATTCATGCCCATATGAGTTAGAGATATTACGAGTCTTTTCATAAAGTGGGTATTTATATTCACTACGAAACATAAGGTTGTTTTTATAAAGAACCAATATTGGACCTGTTTGAATACGTGATCCTCCACTTGCACTTGTCAGATTTGCAGAATTTGGGTTTTGATGATAACGAGCCGTCACATCCCAAAGAAGAAATACACCAGTATTGGTTACATCATTATGGTATGGGTGTATCCCTATATTCATATCAAATCCAATTTCATCACCTTCACGCATACCACGCTTGCCTTTATTATTTTTCCAGTAAAAAAGATCATAAAGCTGATAAATTTCCAATGTTGGATAGGATTTTAATGGATAGCCTTCTGCACTATATGAGATGCTTACCCCCACATCTAAGCTACCATCACTGATTGGAAAATCACCCCTATTGCTACCTATCGGAATACGTAATGAGGGGGTAATGCCAAAATTTGACGTATGTGCCTTAAAATTTTTATAATGTTTGAGTGGTATGCCAACAATCAAATCACCAAAACCATGATTACTTTGTTTAACTCCCACATCACCAATATTTTTAGTACGACTCTGGTAAATATAAGGTAATTTGAAAGTCACACGTCTCGCAC